>NZ_JBNQGD010000071.1:0-2153 GCF_050436765.1 Arachidicoccus sp.
ATAAATTGCTTGTAAATGTGTTTGAAAATTTTTAGATTTATCTTCATTTGATTTGTTTTTTAATTTGTTTTCTCTAATTTTTTCACATTCTTTTACTTGAGAATAAAGTATACTATTTTCATCATTCTTTTTTCAAAATGACAAATAAGACCACTTCTAAAAGAGCTGCCGACGCTCAGCCCGAATCTTCGGAACCAAAACGACATAAACTAGACAAAAACGAAAAACGTATATATTTTACTTTTATCTTTTTTTCTAAAAAAAAATATTATATTGTTAAATTTTTATCCTACTGTTAGTGCTAGAAAGGATTCTACGGAAGGTAGAAGAGATAGTAACCGGGCAGGAGGAGATTAAGGAGCGTTTAACGAATCTAGAGAGGGGCAGTGATAATAGTAATGATGATAAATCTATCGATGCGGAATTTCTAAAGGTAAGAATTCAAGTCCTGTAGTAATTCTGCGTAATATTTCATAAATACTTACAGCTATACAATTTGTTTAAATTAGAAAATAATTAACGGAATCGCAAAGCGATTATTAGAAACTTCGATTTATCCATCGCAAGATGAATTTTTTGAATCGACATGTTCATATATGATCGATGAACACTTGAGCTTCTTAAGTAAGTTTAAACGAGGAATCGAAGGCTCGCAATGGAAGGTGTACTACGAGAAAAGTATTGCATCGGCGGTAAGTTTTAGCAAATTTGCATTAATATATATTGAAATTACCGAGACAAAATCAATTATTATTTTTTTTGATTCCGGTCCGGAATACCAACTATCATTAGTTACTTGCGAAACATAGAAGCTACAGGGGTTCGTTAGTGTCGAGAATAAGAGAAGCTATGTTCTCTGCGTTCAGAAATTGTAAGCTCTCTCCGATTAACACCAATGCTAAAGAGTCAGAAATCAAAGCTTGGAAAGGCGACGTCGTGACAAAGAATTGTTTTAAGCAATTATTCAAAAAAATAGACCCTGCGAAGTCAGAAACGTACATGTCAAAAATACTCGAAAATTTATGGAAGGGAGGAAAAAAGAATGGATCTAAAATGCAGATTGCGTTCGCAATCAGTGTTTGCGAAATAGTTCTAAATCCCGATAATCCATTTGTTTCAATAAATGAGGACATAATTAAACCTGTCTTAACAAAAAATCTTGTAAGTTTCTAAATTGACACTGTAAATGCTCAATTATTTTTTAAATCATTTTATATGAATTAAATTTTATTTGTTAGCGAAAGATAACGAAAAAGGAGAATTTCTTGTCGGACGAACTTTCAGAATACGAATCGTCTGATTCTGCGTCAGCAGAAGAAGGTATGTTGAGTTACAAAGGTAAAGAAGTTGTTAGAGACGATGAGGATAAAGACAATGAAGATGGGAGAGTCGAAGGCGATGAAGTTGGCGATAAAGACGAAGTTGGCGATAAAGACGAATTTGGCGATAAAGACGAATTTGACGAAGGAGATAAAGTTGGTAAAGTCAGCGAAGGAAATAAAGATAAAGAAACCAATGCCTATGTTGATAGCGATGACAACGAGGAATTTAAAACTGCGCTACAAAAATTAAAATTAAAATATAAAATAAATGTAGTAGAATAATGAGTTTATTTTCTAGTTTTTTATATTTTTTCTATAGTTCGTTTGAATATAATAAAATGCGAAATACTTTGCAAAGTTTTGAGATGACAGCTGCGTGCGTTAAATTCCAAATTAAAATATAATAAATAATAAATCACAATAAAATACGAAATACTTTATATCTGTATCTTTATATGTGAGTTGTCTAATCGAAATTGTATACTATTTACATATGAATAATATGATACGTTCTTAAATTTTAATCATGTTATTGACAATTACTAATTACTATATAAGGAAATATCGCCTGCAAATTCTTAAGGCATTACAAAAGTGCTGATCTGCATAAACTTGCGACCAATCAGAATTGCGTGATCATACGTATTTATACTGCATACACGCGTTTGTTTATCATTTCGTTTTACTTTTAACCTGTATTTCCTGTATTTCTAAATAAACTACTTGTATTTGATATAACATTAGTAACTACGTTTCTTTTTCCCTTTTTTACTCAAATTTAATGGTATGAAAATTTTATTTATATGATATAAACATTACTAACCGACTGTG
>NZ_JBNQGD010000072.1:0-5635 GCF_050436765.1 Arachidicoccus sp.
CCATTGTCGTTACTACCGGTCTATCATAAGCATCATAAATTGGTTGAGTGGCTAGTACGTGGGTGGTTAGCTCGCCATCACTGGTTTTTACCCAGGTCTTTGTCTGTGTCTGCAATGCAACACCACGATCATCAAAAAAGGCTTTGCTGTCTCCTATCAATTTGCCTGTCTCATCGAAACTGCGCGACTCTATCCAATTCATATTACTATCACTACTCCCAATAAGATTATCAGCCATAGGTATGGTTGAAAGGCCGGAAGGCAAGCCTATATATAAATGTACATTATTGCCTGATGGTATTGTAAATCCATTCTCCAACGCGATACTGTGTGTAGCATAAATAGATGATCCACCTGTATAACTGCTTAAAACAGTATCTACGGGGACAGACTGGCCATATAGGAAAGTAATATTAAAACAACATACCATTATTAATAGTATCTTGAAGTCGTCTTTAGTCCTAGTAATTTTAATTATGTTTCTCATTCAATTCAATTATTTGAGATAAATTAATGTACTCTATTCGCTATTGAGCCGGATATATTGGGCTCGGGCAAGCTGTTACAGCACTCCCCACAATACCGGTATTATATATCTGATAGATACTACTAGTATTAACACTATTGCCTCCTCCGTTAATATATCTCAACCACTTCTTATCCGTTATCGGTTGGGAGAGCTTTTGATCATAAAATAACTTCATACCGCTTGTAAAAGAAGTGGTATGAGAAAATACCTGAAGGGTATAAATTGAGCCAGTTACACACATAGATGATGTTGGCGTAGCATCACCCGCAATGTTAACCGTATAAGATGTAGCAGGAGCATATTCCACACTGCCTGCCGTAAACGTGGCATCCATATTCAATTGAACCGTAACCGGATTTTGGGTAGCGCCGCAATAATAATAAACACCATAAGAAGCACTATAATCAAATACAGGCCCACAGGAAAATTTCAAAGTGTGTGAACCGGCAGGAATAGAAGCAGTCAATACATTCGACGTTCCCGCAGCAGGAAAATTATATTGTACACCATCTAAAAGTAAATAAATATTGCTATTGGTGCTAGATGAAGCATTACTTAAGTAGATTTTGATAATTGGAGCAGATGCACCCAAGGCTGCACCATCATTATAAATTGTTTCACCTGTTTTATAAACACCTACACCCAGTTTCTCACGATATGTCGATATCAAACGACCCACACCATCATAATCATACCTTGTATATAGGTCATTGGCATCCAGTATGTACTTCAACTCCCCGGAAAATGGATCATATACATATGCGGTAGAAGAGCCGTCCTGCGGTTGAAAGCGAAAATCATCACCAAACACATCCGCACCACTTATATTCCTTAGTCCTACTTCCAACGTCTGACCCGCCGCTATATCACTTCCTTTAATCAATAAAGTAAGTAATGTCCAAGCTCCGGCTTTTCGCGTGCTTACCCCGGAACGTAGGGAAACTCCTTTCTGTGTGCCTCCAATAGAATAGTACAACTGTGCATTCGAGCTTGTGTCAGAGACCGGCTTTACCCATGCGTAGGCTAAATAAGATCTTCCTACGGTTAGATTATTTGTACCAATGGAATACACAAATCCTTTACCGCCTGCACTTATTTTCAAGGATTTAACGCCCGTGTGGGCATTCGAAGAATCGTTAACGACTATGCCATTGCCTGATTTTACTGCCCAAGGATTGGCCGTTTGTGTAATAGAGCCGTCTTCCGCTCCACTAAAGGCAATCTCTCCATATTTTGCAGCTGTTCCACTAGCTTCCACCTTCATACTATTATAATTCATATGGGTGGTTGCATAGTTGCCGTTAATATCTATACCCTCCAATGCCTTGGAATAGACGTCATAGCTTGTTATGGCGGATGTCTTTACCCAGTTGGCACCAGGATTGGAAGGATTTGTCCAAAAATCTGTAAAATTGGCTATTGGCGTAAGACCTGCATCTGTATGACCATCCTCCATCCAGGAGTAAGTATATTGTGGACGCCATACATCGCCATTAGTTGAATTATTCTGTGTTACAAGCGCACCGTTTATATCCAGGGAAGGGATCAGGTCTGACCAAGTATTGACTGATGCGCTTATAAGACCCAATTTATTGGTGTCGGAATCCACCTTATAAACATAAGTCCCTGCGCTTTGGGATAGCATATTCTTATTGGCAGCGTTACTCACTTTTAAACCCATGGAAGGATACTTCCGATATGCCGGAACGACTTCTGTTATTACTCTATTACCATAAGCATCGGTTGCTACTGTTTTTGTTACCGCTCCACTGTAAAAATCAAATCCTATATTCTCTGTAGTAGTTTTAGTACCATTTACATAATTAATCACCGTGGTTCCTGTCTGAATACTCGGATATTCTTCGCGTGCACTCATCGTGTAATCTTCGAAGGAATGAGTTGGGTAGTTAGCAATATAATTTTTATAAAAAATTATACTTTTAGCCTCCGCTAATCTTTCTTGTAAGAACCCCTGATAATTATAAATACTTAACCTTTCTTTATACTGATCCATAAATTGCTCAAAAGGCAAACTTTCTAACCCTTCGTCCAAATAATGATTTATTGTTTCTGAGAGCTTATGTCCTTTATTATCATATTGAATAATATGCTTTACAGCACCAATTGATTGGGTATATATTTTAGTAGTAATGTTTGCAACGGACGCTGAATCTACACTGTAAATAGAAGTTGAAATATTTGATCTATGGGGAGGATCTGCCACCCTGCCAACCATGTTGTCTCTTAGTACCGTGAATTGGTATAAGGTTTTACCTTCTATTTGTAAAGGGATAGCATCAACGCCGGCCTGTATTGTATTTGTAATTGAAACATCTTCATACATAATCTCCGGCACAGGAAATACCCTAGCCAAACTATATACTTCATCAGAGAATTTGCTTAAAGCGTTTCGGTAACGTTTATAAGCATTTTCACTATAGTTGTCTGTGCCTGCCAAAGAGTACCCAGAAACAGAAATCCCTTGAGGATCATAAGAAATAACGCCAGAGGAAAGATTCTGGTTATCAGTATTTGAATAATCGTAAGTTGTAGATGATATTTTTTCATTTGCATCTTCTGTGCTAATGGTACGGGTTCTGATTTCTCCAAACATATTATTTACAGCACCAACCGTAGGTGAAATATTTCCTCCTCGTACAATATAACTTGCATTAGGACTGTGGGTGTAAATAGAATTATATATTCCTTCAGTACCATACCCTTGATTAGTTAGTGTAGCATGAATAGTAGTATCAGCATCTATGGATGTAATAAGGTAATCAGATTCCACGAAATCTAGATATTCTGGGGTCAAGGGTAATCCACTTGAATTATAAGCCAATAGTATCTTACCTACACCGTTAACTTTAAAAAAATCCATCACATTATAACCGTAACCATTGACTTTAAATTTGATTTTATGATTTTGTGCATTAGCAGCGAAAGCACTATCATTAAGTACTGAAGATGTTGTAAAAGGCATATTACTTGGCAGTATTACTTTAGAATATGTCCCAGATTCATATTGAATTTTAACCACAGAACCTAATGGAGAAGTTACCTGTCTTAAATTCCACACATCTGCCGCTCTACTCGATGTTGGCGTAGTCATTTTAGCAACAATCTTATTTTCTGTAGCAATTATAGAACTATAATCGCTTTTGTAAAGCCCCCATTGATCATAGGCATCTTTATTATAAGGAGGGTTCTTTGTTGTGCGGATATTCTTGGTCCCATAACCCGAACTATTGTTGGCAACCTTATATACGCCCGGTGAAATGCTATCTGTTATGACTCCACAAAAACTAGGGAATGATTCATCCGTTTCCAATAGATCTCCCACCTTGAAATTATTATTAGATGTCGTTAAAGAAGACTGATTACTATTTGCGATAGCTGTTATGGTTGCATTACCTCTGATTATTTGATTTTCTGGCAAGCCATAATCAAATGTCGTTGGTGGTAAGAGATTCGCGCCGCCTTTACCGCGAGTAACCACATTTAACAATGTTAATTTTCCATATTTAAACATTGGGGAACCAAGGTTATAACTATTGGCAGTTCCTAAACACAAAGAATAATCATAGTTAAAATCGATAACCCTGATAGCTTTTGCTTCTATATTTCCACGACCAATTGCATCAATATCTGAATTATCAAGAACATTATTGACTAGGTCCTGGGTTCTCGAAGAACCTATTCCACCCGAGTTTGGATGTACAATAGCAGCATCTGCTATATTTAGCAAGTATATTTTATCTAAGCGGAGGCTCTGGGCGGAATTACTATCAAATATGCCATTATTTGCATAAGCATTACTAGAATATTTATCAAAGACAGTTGGTGAAGAGCCTTTACCGTCCTTGCGGATACTTTTTTCGAACAAGGCTATGTGACTTCTGGTACGAATAGCATTTAGATAATAAACTTCTTTGTGCCCCATAGAACAGTTCTGAAAATCATTATCCTCATCTCTATGAAAACCTTCTGATGGATTACGCCAAACATAATCATTGCTCCATTTTCCATATTCAAAATTTACCCAGTAACCCCAATCTCCTGCATCAGCAATATGATCATTATTTCTATCTACATAATCCGGCCCCGTAATAGTCGTTAAATACCAGGTATAAGCATATGCCTGCGTCTTCGTTTGTCGATTCATGGACAAATGCCCAGTTTCTTTTGTTCCTACTTTTTCCTGGTATGCTTCCTCACCGTAACTATAAGCGGGTAAGCCATAATTATAGGTTACCCCACTTTCATTAGTGATTGAAAATCCTTTAATCTGGTGGGAATCTACAATTCCTCCAGAGGGTCCTGTATGTGCACCCGATGAGTCGTAACCAGGACAGTTGCTGGGATAAATTTTTAATCCTACATCAATGTGTTTTGATCCTTCTAATCTATTCCCACCATTATAACCAGTGTTTCCATCCTCATTACCATATTGTGGAGAAGCGTCAAAAGGCGCATTTGCGTAATTATTATTAATATTATTATTTATATTATAATTCTGACGAAATGAATTTGAAAAATCTCCCTCGAAGCGGAAATATGGAAGAGAATCTTTACCTTTAGGAATATAATATGTGACATCTGAATACCCTGCATTGTTATTTAATGTCGCATCAAGGGTGGGCATTTTTAGTTCGGCTATAATTTGCTGATAACCCAAAGCAGCTGATTTATCCATCCAGTAAAGGGTGGAATCTTCAATTTGGGAGACCACATAACCTTTGCGCCAGCAATGGCCAAAGAAATATATGTTATTATCTCGCTTCGCATAAGAGGCCTGTGGAAAGCGCTTAGCCGCCAACTTGTAATTTTGCATACGACCCAAACCTTTGTAATACATATAAGCAGCAGAATATACACCCTCTGAATCGCCCAAGGCGAAGGTTTTTTGAAAATAACCATAAGCCTTGATGTAATCCATCGCTATACCCTTCCCAATTTTATATTGTAGTGCAAAGTGGTAAAACTTTTGAATGGCCAACCTCGTACTACCAGAATTTTTAATAGTGCAGACAACTTTTGTAACTTTTAGTTGTGGGAATAAATTCAAAGAAAATACCCGAGTTGGTATTGAGCAACATTCCGCTT
>NZ_JBNQGD010000073.1:0-16413 GCF_050436765.1 Arachidicoccus sp.
ACTATTAGGTTCATCCAAATTGCTGCTGCATTTTAATGGTGTGGATTATATCGCCAAAGTATTTGTCAATAACAAGTTCGTCGGCGAGCATACGGGTTTATTTGGTTCCTTTGAATTTGATATCCATTCTTATGTACATACAGGCAAAAATCTGCTCGAAATAAAGGTATACAACGATGCTATTATGATGGGCGATAATTTCTTTACAGGTCCTCATAGGAAGTTTGGTAAAAAACTGGCTGCCTGTGGTGGTCCTGGTTGGAATGCAGTTGGGGGCTGGACAAACTGCCCGCCTGGTTTTGGCATTTGGCAGGACTGTTATCTGGAGAAACGCGCCGATGTTTTTATCAACGATATCTATGTGCGCCCATTACTGCAACAATCTATAGCTGTCGTGAGCATTGAAGTGCCGGTAAGTGCAAAGGATGTATCTCTTTCTTATTCGCTATACGGGCAGAACTTTAAAGCGACCATTAACAAAAAAAGAATGGTTGATAAAAAAGATATCCGTATTCGACCGTTAAACGATCGTTTCAACATCTGGACATTCAACACCGTTATTGCGAAAAAGAACTTGCGACTCTGGTCACCCGATGCGCCTTGGCTCTATCAGATACAGGTGGAGCTGGACCAACATGGGAAAACGGTAGATGCTGTGAAAAAGCAATTTGGGATGCGCTCTTTTGAACAATCGACCAGTAGTGTACCTACGGGACGTTTTTATTTGAACGGGCAGGAAATAAAACTTCGGGGCGCTAATATGATGGGCAACATCATGCAATGTGTGATGAGAAAGGATTGGCGGCAACTGGAAAACGATATATTGTTGGCTAAAATTGCCGGTATGAATTTTTGGCGGATGACACAGCAGCCCTGTCAGGAAGAAGCATATGATTATTTCGATAAATTGGGTTTGATGGCTCAAACAGATATGCCTGCATTCAATGGATATCGTAAAGATGTAGTGAGAAACGAGAATGCGCAATTTGTGGAATTGTTGCGTTTAGTAAGAAGTCATCCGTCTAATATCATGATCAGCTATTTGAACGAGCCTGATTTCAGCAAGCCGATGATGTTGAGCCGTGCGGGGCATCAACAGCTCTTCTATGGTTTTGATTCTGTTGCACAATTGATGAATCCGGGCCAGGTATGCAAATGGGTAGAGGGTGATTATATAAATCTCTCGCCGCGCTTTTCAGACGATCATGATTATGATATATGGTATGGAAATGGGATCCGAAAAACGTATTTCGGTAGTTGGTTTGATACGCGTAAAGGTTGGATGTATGGTTGTGGCGAATTTGGCGCGGAGGGCCTTGATGATATTGAATTTATGAAAAAGAATTATCCGAAGACCTGGCTACAATCAAATGACGGCAAGTGGAATCCCAAAATTATTCCGGGTTGCCAGACCCCAACCGTAGGAGCGAAGTGGCTGGTGCTAAAAGATTCGTCGATGGTGCAATGGGTAACGCAAAGTCGTATCTATCAGCAATGGGCTATTCGACTATTCACTGAAGCACTTCGCCGTGATGATAATCTGAACTCTTTCGCCGTTCACCTGCTCATCGACGCATGGCCGGCCGGCTGGTTAAAATCATTAATGGATGCAGACAGACAGGCTAAACCGGCCTATTTTGCTTATCGAAACGCGTTACGCCCTGTCGCAGTCAACCTGCGGCCCGATGCGTTTTATGGTTTTTCGGCAGACAGCAGTAGGATTGCAGTTTTTGTTTGCAATGATGAACCGTATATGATTAAGGGCGCAAATCTACGTTACCAAGTGCTGCAAAATGACAGGGTATTATCTGCCGGCACAATACCGGTGACGCAGCGTGCAAGTCATGTAGATTTTAAGGGCTACCTGAAATTCAAATTGCCGAACGTGCAAAAGCGCCAGTCAATTAAAGTGCAAGTGGGATTATTTGACGCGAAACGTCAATTAATTAATAATAGTGATTATGACATTGATGTATTCCCTGCAACGGACAAAGGGAAAAAACTGGATCGGCCGGGGGGTTACAGACAACGTTTGATTGCACACTAGGTGCATTTTTTAGAAAATTAGAAAATATATGCAAATGAAAAAGGCTGTATTAATGATGCTGCTGCTGTCATTGGGTAGCTGGGTCATAGCGCAGAACAATCGTATAACAGGGAATGTCCTTTCCTCTTTAAGCGGCATAGCCTCCTTTGAGGTTTGGCGATATAATGACAATAACCTGAAACAAAAGCTACTTATTCCCGCTTCGAAACCCGGTGAAGGCAGGTTAAAAACAGCGACAGCTATTTGGCAATACACCATCAGTTCTGTTCAACAGATGAAAGATGGAGCCTTACAATTTGAAGTAAAATTTAAACTGGAGCGGGGAACTGAACAAAGTGCTTCGGTAGCAGTCAATTTTAATTTCTCCGACTGGAGCACCGGCAACTATGTGCTTATTCCTGGTGTAGTCTACGATGGCAACCGCTTCCCGATGCTGAAAAGTGGTTATATGCCTCCTTATCCGTCCTATATGTATTTTGACAAAAATCTGCCCCTTACTTTCTCCCATGACCCAGGACTCGCATTACATCGCCATGAACCGTCGAAGATTGAACTGCTCACGTGGAGTACGGCAACTCCCGGCATAGGTTTTCTCTCCAAGGAGAAAAAGCGGGGTTTTATTGTATTGACCGGGCCTAAAACAAAGTTGGGTGTATCAGCTTTGACGGTAGAAGAAAGTAATGACCGAAGTAAAGCAACTTTCTCCGTTACTGCTCCCGGCGTGCGGAAAAATATAGCCGGTTTTGGCGATTTTAGAGAAAGCCATGACAGGGCGCATAATTGGAAACAAGGAGAAGAAGTGACTGTGCAATTATATGTGTACGTATTTGCCGCTAGGAATATGGCCGACTTCCTGAATACCTGGATGAATAAACGAAAAGCATTACTGGGTCAGACACCACAATATTATGTGGCACCTATGAGTGCTATATTTAAATACTCCAAACAGCTAATGGATAAGGGACATTTTCACGATGCACCTTATGCTTCCATTTATTTTCCCGAAGGCAACGATACGCGTTTTCAGTTGGGTTGGGTAGGAGGCATGATGGATAGCTATCCGATGCTATCGTTAAACGATTCGCTCCATCTCTACAGAGCGGCCAATACAATTGATTTCGTGGTAAATAGGATGCAGGGAAAAAGCGGTTATTTTTATGGCATTATTGATAACGGCAAAACGTTTGTGCCGGAGAGGGGATTACCCGCAGCATTGAAACCGAAATATCCCCTTATTGTTTCTTCGGCGATGGTGCGTAAAAATGCTGACGGCTTGTTTTGGTTCTGTAAACAATTTATGCTTTACAAGGCTTTGAACCATAGCGGTGATATAAAACCTTCCTGGGAAGCAGCGGCGAAAAAGCTCGCCTGGGCCTTTGTGCGTACCTGGAAAAAGAATAAGGATCTTGGACAGTACGTTGACCCGGAATCAGGAGAAGTGCTGGTGTTTAATTCTACTGCTGGTGCCGTTGCCCCGGCGGGGCTGGTCTTGGCGGCTAAATATTTTAATGAACCAGCATTCCTTAGCTGTGCAAAAAAAATTGCGCAAAGCTATTATCATCGCTTCACCGAAACACTGGGTTTGACCGGGGGCAACTGTGGCGACATCAGTCAGGATGCCGATTCTGAATCGGCCTTTGAATTGCTTGAATCTTTTATGGCACTATACTGGGCCACGGACGATCCGCAATGGTTGTCAAAAGCAAAGGTCCAGGCGGCATTGTGCTCTACCTGGACGACGTCTTACAATTATGAATTTCCGCTCGGCTCCGATCTGAGAAGTTTTAACGCACATAGTGTCGGTGCCGTTTGGGCAAGTGCTCAAAACAAACATGCGGCACCAGGCATCTGTACTGCTTCGGGTGATTATTTATTTAAATTATATAGGGCAACCGGCGAAACAAAATATGCGCAATTACTACGTGATATTGTGAACGGACATACGGAAGAGGTAGAACTTCCGGGTCGTGCTACGGTATCAACAGGTGTGAAGGATCGTACAAGAGGTACCAAATGGGGTAGCTCTATGGAACGGGTACAAACATCTGATGCTGAGGGGGATGACGGGATCGGGCGATTATATAGCGGTGATAATGGATGGACCGTGCTCAATGGTATGTTGATGAGCCTCGAGTTACCTGGTATTTATGTGCAGACGGACAAGAATAAAATGTTTGTATTCGATCAGGTAAAAGTAAAAAAAACGAAGAATGATAAAGGGATGATTACACTCTCCATTAACAATCCAACACCATTTGATGCCGTGGTGTCCATTTTTGCAGAAACGTCCGGGGCGGCAAAACGCCCGTTGGGCTATACAGCATTTTTAAAATGGAAGAAAGTAAAAGTTAAAGCGGGGAAAACAATTGAAGTGGAATTATAGCTGTAACCGAAAAAATATGTTTTTATGGTACACAAAAAATGTCGGCGTAAAGGGTATCTTTTTCTTGTCAATATTCTTTCACCACAACGCATGATACAAAAAGAGCATTGTGCCGATATTAAATTTCCTGGGATTGTGAACAATTATCTGCAAAAATGTAAAAATGAAATTATCTGGTTCAACTTATTTAATTCTAATCTGCTTCGCCGCCGGCCTTGGTGGATTCTTGTTCGGATTCGATACAGCCGTTATTTCCGGCTGCATCAATTTTCTTCGATTCCAGTTTCATCTTAGCGCTATAATGGAAGGGTGGATTATGAGTTCGGCATTATTGGGATGTATGCTGGGTGCGGCTGTCGCTGGTTGGCTGGCTGATCGTTTCGGAAGGCGGTTAGTGCTGGTTTTTTCGGCGTGGCTGTTTATTATTTCTGCTTTTTTTTCTGCCGTTGCAGCTTCGCCCGAGCAGTTGATGATTGCCCGAATCATAGGAGGCATAGGGGTTGGCTTCGCTGCAATGGTAGCCCCCATGTTCATTGCTGAAATGTCTCCGGCTTCTTTAAGGGGGCGGATGGTTTCATTATACCAATTCGCCATTACATTAGGCATCCTTTGTTCTTATCTGTCCAATTCTTGGTTGCTGAATTTGTCGTCCACCCATCATTTTGGCAATTGGATAAGTCACTATTTGCTGGATGAAGTATGGAGGGCGATGCTGGGTTCTAATATGCTGCCGGCAGCCTTGTTTTTAATATTTCTTTTGATGGTGCCCGAGAGCCCGAGATGGCTGATCGCAAAAGGTAAAGATCATAAAGGTTTTGAGATACTGAAACGTATCAACGGAGCTGAGAAAGCGAAAACCGAATCGGCCTCCATCGCCATTGCCATCAAAGAAGAGCGTGGGACCTTCCAGGAATTATTTTCCAAGAAGTATCGGGCCGCGTTATTGATCGGCGTATTGTTACCCTTTCTGAGCCAAATGTCAGGCATTACTACCGTGATGTATTATGCACCGGCCATATTTCAAAAAGCCGGATTGCAAACATCCTCTGCTATGAGTACTGCCGCAATAATAGGTGGCTTTAATGCGTTATTTACATTGCTGGCCATTTGGAAAATTGATGTGTGGGGGCGCAAGCCGCTACTGGTGACTGGTTTTATTGGTTTGAGTATCGCTCTAATAGCCATCGGTTGGTTGTTTACTGACCAGCAAGGAGGCTATTACTTGTCGGGTGGATTTATTTTCTATATAGCCGTATTTGCTGCTACGCTGGGCCCCGGAGTTTGGGTATTAATTGCTGAAATCTATCCTACTTCCATTAGAGGTAGAGCTATGTCACTCGCCACATTGTCTCTTTTCTTCGGTTCCGCCTTTGTAACGCAAACTTATCCTTTGTTGCGTGACTGGCTGGGCATAGGAATGACTTTTATTCTTTATGGTTTGGTAATGGTTCCTGCCGCAATTTTTGTAATAAAAAAAATACCCGAAACAAAGGGCAGAAGCCTGGAAGAAATAGAACAATATTGGAAACAAACAAAGGAACCCGCTTCGCTTCAAAAGCATATTTAAAAAGTTATTTAAAGGAAGTGAACCGAAAAAATCACTTTAAGCAACTTAATATTTGCCTGCGTTCTCTTCGACGCAAGGGCATAAACCAATTACCGTTCGCATTGGATTTAAAAATACAGATCATCCATTGCTTAGGAGTTGAACGGTTGCTTTGCTAAGTTATAGCCACAAAATATAGTTTGAATGGATTCCACCGCGACCCGTAAACTTAGGGGTCCACGGATGCATTTGTACCAAGCGCAACTGAGAAAATTTCCACCAACTGGCATGTTGTTTTGTGATAAAAGAGAGAGAGGTATTAGAGGCATTGTAGCCTTTTTTGCTTTTTCTATCAGTCGCAAAAAAAAATAATAAACGTTCGTAAATTGACATTTTTTTTTCGCAAACTGCACAAACTATAACATATTAACCGTATAATTTTAACATCTAAAGAAGAACCACAGATTAGTTGCAATTATTTGTTAATAGTGCTAGCCGATAGCTAAAGAACTTCGCCTTTTCGATTGGTTGCAATTTCTTTTTTGGGTGAATAGGGATTTTTTCGGCAATTGGTTTTCTACAAGTATTGGAATTCGTAAGGTGTTTCGATATCCGAACAGCCCAATGTGACAAAGTTTGGCCAACTGTGTCATTACTGTTGTTTTGTTATCATGATTGTAAATTCTTTAATTAATAACTATAAAGATTTTTATATGAAAATGAATCTACAGCCCAGACTGCTTAAAATGTATGGGTTTTTACTCTGGATGGCTTTGTTTACTTTTTGTATTTCAACCAGCAGATACGCGCAGGCTGGCAAAGAAATCCATGGTACTATCACAAATATGGCCAACAAGCCTTTATCCGGTGTGTCCGTTGGTGTGAAAGGAACCAAAAATATCGTCTTAAGTGATGATGCTGGCCAGTATCACATAAATGCAAAGGTTGGCGCGACTTTAGAATTCTCTTATATAGGACTGGCGAAACAGGAAATCATCGTGGGTGCGAAAAGTCAAATTGATATAGCATTAGCACCTGACGCCAATTCTTTAAATGATGTCGTAGTGGTTGGTTATGGAACGCAAAAAAAGATAGACCTAACAGGTTCCATTGCTACAGTAAAAGGCGATGAGTTAGAAAAGCGCCATGTTGTTGACCCCGCTAGTTCGATGGAGGGGCTGTTGCCCGGTGTTAGTGTCGTCCAGAACTCAGGACAGCCGGGGGGGGAGGGCACAAGTATCCAAATTCGCGGCCAAGGCACCTATAGTGGAGCAGGTTCGAATCCTCTTGTCCTTATTGACGGTGTTGAAGGTGACCTGTCTACTTTGGATCCTGCTACCATTGAGTCTGTTTCTGTCTTGAAAGATGCCGCTTCCGCGTCTATTTATGGTAGCCGTGGGGCCAACGGAGTAATATTGGTAACTACTAAAGACGGTAGCGAAAACAAAGGAAAATTTAAGGTTAATTACAATATAAACTATAGTTTAGCTAATCCGACTACGCTACCTGATCTGGTTACTAACTCGGTTCAGTATATGCAACTTTTCAACGAGGGTAAGCTTAACGGTGGAATCACGGATCCTAATCAGCTTTATCCCGATTCAATTATTGCCTTGTATCAAAATCCTTCGGATCCGATTAAATACCCCAATGCTAACTGGGCATCTATAATGTTTAAAACCGCACCAACGCTGATAAATACATTATCGATAAGCGGCGGAGAAAAAACTACTTATAACGCGACCATAAGCTATACTAACCAAAAGGGGGATATGCAAGCATTTAGTTATAAGAAATTTAATGCCCGCTTTAATTTGGCTTCTCGGATAAGTAAGATATTTCGTGTCGGCTTTAATATTGGTTTAAATAATGGCAACCAGTCTCAACCTATGAATGGTGCAGCGGATGCATTTTATCAAACCATTGCACACCCGCCAACAGCATTGCCTTTCTTGCCCGATGGTAGCGGAAGATATACTTATCAGGCTTATCCCTGGGAATCTACAAGATCAAATCAGTTTGCGGCCAATAATCAATTAGCGGAGAATGTCAGTTATACTATCACCAGTCAGGCTTGGGCTGATTTGGAAATTATCGATCGTTTGCATTGGTTTACCAAGGTTGCCGTTAATGGCACTTTCAATCGTAATAAATCTTTTGCTGCCGAAGTGCCTGTATATAATTATTTCAACCCAGATAATTTGGGTTTTTCCAGCAGTATTCCCGGAACTGGTTTAAATGAATCGATGGACCAGACCATTTATAAAAATCTTTATTCCTACTTGACTTATAACCATGCTTTCGGAAAACATGAAATTAGTGTGCAGGGTGGTTATAGCATGGAGCAGGATAATTATTATTTTTTGCAGGCATCGAGGCCTAGTTACTCGGTTGGCAGTTTGCAAGAGTTAAATGCGGGGGATGCCACGCCGCAATATAATAGTGGTACCAGTAACGCATGGGCTTTAGAGTCGTTTTTTGGAAGAGCTAATTATAATTACCAGAATAAATATCTTTTTGAGGCAAATGTAAGATACGACGGAAGCTCGCGTTTGTCACCCGATAGCCGCTGGGGGATATTCCCATCTTTTTCAGCTGGCTGGAGAATAACAGAAGAAAAATTCATGGAAAATATTAAGAAATCCTGGTTGACAGATTTGAAAATTCGTGGTTCATGGGGACAGTTGGGAAATCAAAACATTGGTCTATACCCTTATCAGTCATTAATTAATATAGGTACAAATTATCCTTTCGGTTCCAATTTGCAAACCGGTGCTGAACAAAGTACTTTGAATAACCCTAGTATAAGCTGGGAGACAACGACCATGTCGGATATAGGTTTTGACGCGACATTATTTAAACATTTGAATGTGACCTTTGATGCCTATAAAAAATTAACTACAAATATTTTAAGATCCGCTCAGATTACCGGTATTGTCGGCCTGTCGGCGCCTACAATTAACAGTGGAGCCATGTCTGATGTAGGCTTAGAACTCGCTGTAAAATATAGTAATACCGTGCAGGACGGTGCTTTAGAAGGCTTGACTTATAATGCCGGATTCAATATCAGCGGTTTTAGGAATAAAGTGGTAGACTTTGGTACGCCCCAGGATAATGGCTCTTCGATCATTGAACAGGGCAAGCCCTGGAATAGTTTTTATATATTGCAACTCGATGGAATCTTTCAGGATCAGGCTGAAATCGATGCATCCCCTAAACAATTTGGCGAAACTACTGCCCCCGGCGACCTAAAATTCAAAGACATTAATAAGGATGGCGTGATAGATAATAACGACAGAGTGCTGATGACAAAAGGCGTGTTCCCTGCCTATAATTTCGGAATTAATTTAAGCGCATCTTTTAAAGGATTTGATATTTATGCATTTGTACAAAGTGTACAGGGGCAAAAAGGAATATTTGGCGGCGGTGGCATCGTGCCGTTCTGGGCGGCTATTCCACCCACAAAACAAATTGCTGAACAAAGCTGGACGCCCGAAAATCATTCGAACACCATGCCAAAATTGTATTATTACACTACTTCGGGATCGGCTAGAATTTACAATCACCCATCCACATTTTTATTGTACGACATGTCTTATATAAGGGTTAAAAACCTTCAAATCGGTTATACTTTGCCAAAATCGGTCGCTAAAAAGATTGCAATGAGTAATCTGCGGTTATATGTATCTGGCGACAACTTGTTCACATTTACTAAATTCCCCGGAATGGATCCCGAAACCCCGCAGGGGGCATATTTGACGTACCCTCAAAATAAGGTGATTTCTTTCGGCCTATCTGCAACCTTTTAAATCTTAGAAAAATGAAAAAACTACATAAACATGTTATTTTCTGCGTTGTATTATTAATGTTCGCAGGATGTAAAAAAGATTTAAATTTAAATCCAACCGACCAATTATCCGCGGGTATATTCTGGAAATCAAAAAGCGATTTTGATATGGCCCTTGCTGGCTGCTATAATACTTTGCAGGACTACTTTATATCGTCGGGTATCCAGGATTTTGACGGCCTATCCGACAATGGCTTCGATTGGTTTTCCTATGGAAACGAACAGTCGATTGACCAATCGCTTACGGTATCTTCCCATGCTACTGATTTTTGGTATTATAACGGATATCGGCGGTTAGCTACTTATAATACTTTTTTGCAAAACCTCAGCCAGTATAAAGGCACAGACATAAGTGCGAGCGATAAGAATTATTATATGGCGCAAGTTCAGCTGTTTCGTGCGATGGAATATTATAGGCTATATACCTTGTTTGGCTCTGTGCCATTAGTTACGGTGCCACTTACCATAGCTACAGAGCAACAAGCCAAAGCACCAGCCAGCGATATTTTTAATCAAATAATATCGGACTGTGATTTCGCTATTGCAAATTTACCGGATGTGCCTTTTTCAGCCAACAACGATCATTTCGTAAAGGCGTCAGCACAGTTACTTGCCGCACGGGCCTATTTATATGTGGGTTACGATCAAAACGGACATGCGGTTGTCGATAATTTAACAAAGGCTGCGCAACTTACGACGGCAATCATTAACTCAGGCCTGTATAAATTGTCTCCTTATTACCGTGGGTTGTTTGCACATAGTCTTGGTCAACAAGAAAATAATCCGGAATATATTGGTGCGGTACATTATTTAGCTCCTTCAGACAATAAGTATGGTCAATACGGTTTCAATATCTCTACCATGCAGTTTTATTGGGTTTCAGTCTCTGTCCTTCCTTCTTTATTAAATGAATATGAATTTAGTGATGGCACGCCGTACAATCCTTCGGATTCACGTGTAGATCATAATTATTTATATAAAAACAGAGACCCACGTATGGGGGAAACAGTTTGTAAAGATACCGTTCATTGGGAAGATGGTACATGGGGTTTGGTAAACTCCGGTAAGTCATCAACTCTCCCTTATATATATTGGAAGGTGTGTGATGAAGACGAAGTGAAACAAAACGGAGGCACCAGCAATCAAAAATCGAATACTTTAGTTACCTCTTATGTACCGATTATGCGCTATGCGGAGGTGCTGCTCAGTGATGCTGAAGCGATAAACGAAATTACCGGACCAACTCCACAAGTCTATCAAGATATCAATTTAATACGGGCCAGAGTAAACATGCCTGCGTTACCACCCGGCCTTGACCAAAGTCAAATGCGTGCACGAATCAGGCATGAACGAAGAGTTGAACTTGCATTTGAAGGTTTTAGGTATCTGGATTTAAAACGCTGGCATCTCGCCCAAACAGTACTCGATGGGTTTAACGATGGCGTAATAACACGAACATTCCCCGCCAAAAATTATTTATGGCCATTGCCAGAACAAGAGTTGCAAATTAATAAGTTGCTGGTACAAAATCCGGATTATAAATAAATAAGCATTGCTAAATGAAATTACCTTTTTGTTGAGAATAAAAAGGTAATTTCATTTAGCAATTTTTAATAGAAAACCTACCCAAAGTAATCTTTAAATCAATGATCAGTCTAAGAAAACTGAGCGTAGTTTTCGTGAAAAAATTTTGTATAGAAAATAAGAAATGATGCATAGTATTATTAAAGAACACAAAAAGATTGGGCTTATATTAATTTGCCTTCTGTGTTTCCAATTTATTTTTGGTCAGAAACGGCTAGATGAGAATCAGATCATCCCCACTCTGGATGAACTTTCGGCGCGATGGAGGCCGTCATGGCAAGATGAACAAACACCGGCGATCTGCAATTTTCATGGCGGGATGCAGGCTGGCAAAAACGTAATGGGCATTATAAACCTGACCCAACCGCCATGGTCGCAAGGTCCAGCGTTTGATCAAGGCACTATCATGGAGTTGCGTGTTAACAACAAGGGCATTAATTCAACCGCTTCAAAATGGTATCCTTATCAAATATTGAGAAAAGCAATTGCCGATAGTTGTTCAATAGAAACGACGACCAGGATGGTTTTTGAAAAGCCAGGAATATTATGGAAGGTAAGACTCTCCAATCTTTCCGCCACAAATGACATACGAACGCATTTGTCATTTGACAATAAGGGACATCTGAGAAGTTTCGCCAATACCACATGGGCCTGGGAGACGCCAAGATCCGGAGATAATAATTTTAAAACGTCTCAGAATGGGAAGCATTGTTTTATGGAGAGTGATGATAAAAGCAATTTACATGCTGCTTTTTATTTCAGCCAGGTACCCTCGGAAATCAGCACGACCGTATCCGGAACATCTGTAGGTTTCGATTTAAGTATCCCCAAAGGGACTTTTGTTGATCTGGAAATCACTATGTCAATCGATACGTCCGAAGATAACGCTTTTAAGATGGCAGCTGACTGGGCTGAGCATTTCAATACCGTTTTCAATGAAGCGCATACAAAATGGGAGCAGAGGTACCAGCTTGCCTTTCAACCCAAAAACGACTTTTATTCCGGATGGTTGCCTACACTTAAAACAAAGGACCAATCTTTACGGCGGATATACTACTCCAGTATCGTTACCTTGCTCGAATTAATGCGGACAAACTTTTCGCATTCTGGTTATAAACATGTGTTTGTGACGGCTTCACCTGCGTATGCCAACACCCTGACCTATTATTGGGACCCAATTTCCTATGCTACAATTTGGGCGTTGCTTGACCCAAAAGCAATGAAATCACAACTAAAACTATTCTTATCACAGGATTTGAAAAAGGGATACGCAGTGGACTTTCTTACATTAAAACAAGTTGGACCCTGGTATTCTGCAAATGAATATACAGTATTCCATACCGCGTACACGTATCTCAACGTAACGGCAGACACGAGCTTTTTGAATGAAAAGATAAACGGAGAAAAAGTAATGGACAGATTAGCGCAGATTGGTACTGCATGGACGAAGCTAACAAATGGCAAGTCGCTTTTGGCTGATTATGGGGGTGCCGAAAATCTTTCGGAAACCATACCTTCTTATATTCATAAGGTTCCGTTCCTGAATGCGGCCAATGTCTGGATGATGAGATCACTGGCTCAGTTATACTTGTCCAGAGGAGCGGTTGCAAAATCCCGAGCATTGAATGTATCTGCAACCAAATTGTCTAATGAGATCAAGGGTCTGTATGTGAATGGGAAAGGGTACTGGCAATGTTTATATCCGGATGGAAAACTTGTACCTGTTGAAACATGCATAGATTTTTTAACTATCGGCAGATGTATGCCGGCGGATTTAACTGAAAAGATGAAAACCGAAATGACGGATTTTGTGGATAAAAAATTGTGGGTGGGAAACTGGATGAGGGCTTTGGCTCTTGATGATTCATCGGCACAAAAGACGCTTTCAAGTGAGAAAGGAAGGCAGAGCATCAAGGCACCTTGGCCGGGACCGTCCCTTAGGGCCGATCACGGTGTCACCGGTTCTTATGATGCGTGGCCCGCTCTTACCCTGGAATCCTTTGTGCATTTGGGTAAGCCGATCCGGGGCCTTGAAATGCTTCATAATGTAGAACCTGTTTTGGAGGAAGGTCCATTTGGTCAGAGCAGGTATGTCTCAGGTGAAATAAAACCTGTTAGAAAGGCATCCTTTGGCGGACAGGATTATTATGAGGGGGCTGGTGCAGCCTTTGCCGAAGTTATTATCAGGACACTTTTTGGTTTTGATCCTAGCCCTGACGGACAAATGATCCAATTAAAAAATACTTTTAGAGGATTTAAGGGCGAGCTATTGAATGTGAATTATAAGAAAACAAATTATTCGATAAAAAGTGGAGAACATGGGATAGAAACACGTGTACAATACAAGTAATGTTTTATAAATTCTGTGCTTTTCATGCCATGGAAACCGACGCAATAGTTCGAATCTAATAATAAGGATCCATTCACATTCAGCAGATCCGCAACTGGTGCTGTTAAATAAAAAAAATAATTATAAGCCTTTTTAAAATATGCACAATACAATTGATTTGTCGGGTAAAAATGTTTTAGTCACAGGTGCTTCGCAGGGCATAGGTGCAGCCATAGCTGAAGCCATGGCTTGCTGCGGTGCCAATGTGCTGATTAACTATATAATGGATGAAGAAAAAACCTGCGCATTTGCTAAGCGTTTATCTGTACAATATAAAGTGACTTGTAAAGTTTATTTTGCTAATATAAGTATCGCGGAGCAGGTGGATAGCATGTTCGATTTTATGGACAAACAAATGGGTGACATCGACGTACTTGTGAATAATGCAGGAATTGAAACGGTCAACGACGCGCTGGAAATGCCCTTACATGAATGGGACCGGATCATGGATACAAATCTGAAAGGTTCTTTCTATTGTTCGCAACTTGCCGGCCGGCGAATGCGAGATAAGAAAAAAGGTGTTATTCTAAACATTTCATCCATCCATGATAAAGTGGCCAGAAAAGGTCTTGTACATTACTGCTGTTCTAAGGCCGCAATCAACATGATGACCAAATGTATGGCACTTGAACTTGCAGCACATAATATCCGCGTGCTGGCAATTTCCCCCGGTGCCATAGAAACCGAAATGAATGCAAAAGAAATCGAACTGTTTGGACGAGAAAAATTCGAAAACTGGATACCGTTTGGAAGGCTTGGTGTGGTGGATGATATAGCTTGGATGTCTGCTTTTTTGGCAAGTAATAAAGCGGCCTATCTGACCGGTACGGAGATTTATGTGGATGGTGGATACAAGGAAAGTACCATTCAATATGACCCAAGAAATTAAATAGCCTGCAGATGGATATGAGTTTGCAAAAGACTTATAGCAACAACGGGAATTAAAATCAGTGCAGCATACATAGGGTACGGTTTCGATTTTTGGCATTACGCTGCCCTATAAAATAAGTATGGTGCAGAAAAAGTATAATGTTGTCTGATGAGACTATTGTTGAACAGTGACGCGCCAAAGGGTTACTTCTGTTGACGATAGATAAGGGCGCGGGCGGCGTGATGAAAATCCAAAATGGAAAACGGTTCGTGATATGTACCAGGCTGGCCTTTATAATGTTTTTTGGAGGGAAAGGTAATTTCCTTTCAAAGTGGCGCTCACCGTTTTTCAGCGTCTAATATATAAATAGCAGGCCCTTGCCGGTTATGATATCTGTTGGTGAAATACCGCTTTGGATAGGGACAAAAGTGATTTAAATTAAATGGCTGAGACTAAATTTTATTAATTAACCACGAAAACATAAATAAATAAGTAATGAATAATCCATTGATTGAAACTTATTATACAAATGAAAATGGCTATCACCCTTTTTTTATTCGTAAGCACTGGCAAGTGGCACAATTAAATTATTTACCTCATTTGTCATTTACTACCGTTGACCGGCTCGAAAAGCACCAGCAAACCGACGAAGTTTTTGTATTGACAAAAGGAAAAGCTGTACTGATTGCCGCTACTATTGAAAATGACCGGCCAAATTTTGAATGTACCTTGATGCAAGTCGGTGTTACTTATAATATTGCTGTAAATATGTGGCACAGTGTCGCTATGGATAAAGCAACTGAAATTATTATAGTAGAACAAAGTAATACTCATTTAGGGGATGTCCATTATTATCCCTTGTTGGATTCCGATGGGCTTAGATTGAAAGGGCAGATACTTCAATTAATAGATCAAGCAAATTAAACTACTTAATTAAACAGAAGAATTATGGAACAAAACCATACTTTAGTAAACTGGCAAACCGATAAAGAATTGTTTGACCTGGTGGAAAAAGAATTATATACGCCTGTAGTGGGTGATATTTTGGATGAATTAAATTGTTGTCATCAATTTTTGCCACCGCCGGTGCAACCCATACGGTTGCAGGATAAACTGGTAGGTCGTGCTATGCCGGTACTGATGATAGATGTCTTTGGGCAGCAGAAAAGGCCATTTGGCAAGCTTACAGAAGCATTGGATCAATTGCAGGCGGGTGAGATTTATTTGGGGACAGGAGGTGCGATGCGTTGCGCTTATTGGGGCGAAATTCTTACGGCCACTGCCAAAATGCGTGGCGCAAGAGGAGCAGTGATAAATGGCTATCATCGGGACACGCCCAAGGTATTGGAACAAAATTGGCCGGTCTTCAGTAGGGGCAGATTTGCTCAGGATTCTTCTGTTAGAACACAGGTGGTAGATTATCGTTGCAATATCGAAATTGAGGGTGTATGGATTGAACCTGGTGATTTGGTTTTTGCGGATATGGATGGTGTTTTGATCGTTCCCCGAAAAGTGGAAAAGGAAGTAATTACAAAGGCTTTGCAAAAAGCCAGAGGCGAGAAACTCGTGAGAAAAGAAATTGAAAATGGCATGAGTAGCACCGATGCATTTTCTCAATTTGGAATCTTATAAACTGTAACAATGATGAAGTTAGGTCTTGGTCTTTATAGACACATGCTCAACAGGCAACATTTCGAGTTTGCAAAACACTGTGGCTGTTCTCACTGGGTTGTGCACTTAGTGGAT
>NZ_JBNQGD010000074.1:0-1037 GCF_050436765.1 Arachidicoccus sp.
CAATCCCTCTTTATACTCCCCGCACCTTGTAATTGCTCTCTTCCTGCATCAGCGAACCAATTTCTCTTTCTCGCATCCTCAAAGCGAACTAAAAGTTTTTCCCCGTACAGCTTTTTACAGTCAAGGACAAGTTCAAAAGCCCGGTGGATTTGATAGGTAGATACTTCGCTCAAAGTCTTTGACTTAGGAAACCAGATTGCGAAGCCTGTATGCGTTCCGGGATCAATACCGATTACGCATTCGTACTTATTTCTATTGAGTGATTCCATTGTCCAGCCTTTCATAAACCATATTGTTTGATTATTTCCTTAACTCTTTTCTTAAATGCTGATTTTCCTATTTTATTCAAAAAATCAGTGGTTTCTTTAACAGCATCCTTTTTATATTTAACCGATTTAACACACGTCCCCGTTAAATACTCTGTTATTTTGTAAATTTTATATGACTGGAAGTTCTTAAACACATACTCTCTGTGTATGTAAAAATCGTATTCCTCCCAGCCGGGAATAACAATTTTAGTTGCCTCAACTTCAATAAAGGTTAACTCTCCGTCTTTAATGCACGTTGTTTTAATTTTCATTTCTCCTTTTTTTACTTACTTAACTACCTTTCTTTCGATATAATCAGGAGTAACGCGCTTTTCAAGTTGGTCGAAAAGGTCTTTTTTAGTTATCTCTAAAAGCCCCATTAACTCCCATGAAGTAAAGCCGTCATTAGTTCTTTTAAGACCATTTGAACCATCATCAAAAAAGGATACTTCCACCAGCCATGTTTTTTTTGAAATAATTTTATTTTCGGGCTGTTTAGTTGATGTTTGTTTTGCTTTCATATTTATTTTTTAGTTTAATGATTCGTATTTTTTTATTGCTTTAAAAATCTGGTAAACCAATTCTGGTACTACAGCGTTCCCATATCCTTTTATACTTTCATTTCTGTGTTTTGAAACGGTAATTCCAACCAGTCCGGTGGAAACCCCATCAGTTCCCCTACAAATTGGGGATTGAGTTGGCCACTTATCCCATGTTGGTATTTCAATG
>NZ_JBNQGD010000075.1:0-18215 GCF_050436765.1 Arachidicoccus sp.
CTTCGGACTTATAAGCCAGCCTTTTTCTCTTGCTGTATCCAGCAGCGCAGCATTACCCAGTCTGGGCTTACGGATACCGATAAATTTCAGACCCTGGCTTTTAAATTCGGCTAACTGTTTGGCGGGATAAGGGAATAGCTTAGGGTTAAACGTGAAATCTGTAAATCCCACTTTCCCTTCCTTGCCGACAGAATAATCGGGCATCGTGGTGTACCATTCGAAATCAAAAATAAAGGCATCTACCGGCAATTTATCTGTTCGGAATTTGGTTAAAACATCGGATATATAGGCGCTGTCTTTCCACCCCCACCTACTTTGTAAATAACCAAATGCCCACCTTGGTGGAAGCTTAGGCCTTCCTGTAAGATTTATATATTCTCTTGAAGCATCATACATAGTTTTAGCCGGGTACAAATATAGATTCGCCGCCTTTCCAGCAAATATCCAACTTAGAGCTGTTTGATTGCTTGCCCGATTCCAAATGGCGGGCATATTGTCATTTTGAGAAACGGCAAACGCGCCGTAACCCTTCGTGTTCCAAAAATAAGGAATGTCCGAAACGCCGTTGCCGGCGGCGGACTGAGATTGATTTTTTTCCAATGCTTTTGATGATTTATTTCCACTGCCGTATAGCGTACCTGCTGCTGAAAAGTTAATTTTTATAGCGGAAGGATCTGAGGAAAAACTGCCATCTCGAATAAGAACGCGACCCCTTGCATCATATAATGACCACAGTTGGGTATTGACATTCATCAACAATTTACCATAGGATGTTTTAATTCCGTAAAAGGGGGCGACAGCAATCACGGTATATTTTGCAGATGCTTCCTTTGTTCCATCGATAAAAACAGTTTTAATGATCGACGGTTTTGTCGAATCGTTTAAACTTAAGCAAAATGCGGCGTCTTTAGCCGTTAATAACCCAACTTGTTGATTGCCCACTTTAACTAATACACCATGGGGGATTTTAATGATTTGAGCCTTCAGGGTAATTACAAAGGCCTGCAAAACTGCCAGCAGTAGTAAAACCAGTTGTGCTTTTTTAATTTTATTTCTGTCTGGAAATTTTACACTTTGTTTCCTATTGGTAACTTTTAAATGCGACATGTCTAGTGATTATAAAGATTAAATGTATCGGTGTCAGGAGGCATTCTTCGCAGAAGAATCTCTTATTATGAGTTCTGTTTTGATAACAATATTTTTCCATTCTTTATTGGTATTACCATTGTTCAATCTTTTTAGGAGCAGATCAATAGCATATTCTGCGATTTGATCAATAGGTTGTGCGATGGCGGTAATAGGGGGGGAGAAAAGTTCGAAAACATCACAATCATCAAATGAAATTATGCCCAAATTGGAAAGGTTATCCGGTGCTATTTTTTTTAATGCCTTCAAACCACTTGTACCGGCTTGTAAGGCACCAAATAGTATGGCGTCCAAACCTTTGTTTTTCTTTAAGAAGTCAAGAATGGATTGAACGACAACTGTCTCATTAGGATTAAATATAACTTCTTTGACATAGGATTGATACTTATTTTTTTTAATTGCGGCCTGGTACCCATTTAGTCGCCCCTGCATTTGCGTTTGTGTGGAAGCGAATGTAATAAATGCGATATGTTTAAATCCTTGTTCGATTAAATACTGAGTAGCATCTAGTGTGCTTTGCTCGTTATCAACTTCTACATAATCTGTTTCCACTTCACAAAGATGTCTGTCAAAAAAAACAATGGGTAGATTGGATGCCATCAGAGACTTTATTTCCTCTCCTACTCCGATTGGAGGGGACATGATATAGCCGTCCACATTTTGTTCACGAAACATGCCCAATAATTCTTTTGTTTTATCGGTATTATTGTCTGTACTGCAATATATAATTTTATAACCGTTTTTGTTAGCCTTGTTTTCTATATGTCTGGCTATTGCCGCGAAAAAAGGATCCGCAATATTTTCTATCATTAGCCCTATGGTTTTTGTTTTACCCGTTCTTAGGCTTTTAGCGATAGGGTTGGGTTTGTAGCCCACTTCTTTTACAAAATCTTGAACTCTTTGAACCAATTCTTCACTGATTCTTTTTTCCTGCGCACGATTGTTAAGTATAAACGACACCGTAGTTTTTGAAATATTCAGATGCTTTGCTATGTCGACAATTGATAATTTCTTCACTTTAAAGTTTTTTTGTTTTGAACTGAAAATTGCCTCGAAGACGATTTATTTAAAAGAGGATATTTAATGCCAAATAGTAATATTACCAAATAGCAAATGATGGGCAAATAATAGGCTTTAGCAATATCATGATTAGCTATGATTCCCATGATAGGCGGGAAAATCGCACCACCCACTACACCCATAACGATGTAAGAGGACGCTTTTTGGGTCTGTGTTCCCATATCCTTTAGACCGAGGCTAAAAATTGTTGGGTACATAATGCTAAAAAAGAAATTGATCAGTAAAAGTGCAGTATAAGATAACCAGCCAAAACCCTGTGCAACTAAAAGACACATGATAATATTGAAAAATGCAAAAAGCGCAAGTAGTTTATATGGTGCGATAAAACGCATGAGAAATGTTCCTGTAAAGCGACCTATCATTAACAAAAAAATACTAAATGAAAAAAAATATCCGGCTTTTTCGTCGCTAAAATGCATGACCTCATGCCCATAATTTATAAAATATGCCCATGTTCCTCCTTGGGCGGCCACGTTGAAAAACTGCGCTATAACCGCAAAGGAAAAATGCTTCTTCTTAAATAGTTTTTCAGGCGATTGAAGGCCAGCCAGTTTGGCATTCTTTATATTTTGTCGGGTAACAGAATGATTTATTTGCCTGGAGACTGGAAGAATGACAAATATAATTGCCATAAAGCAAATGGCGATACTTAAAGTAATATAAAGATGTTTAACGGCTGTTAGGTCTTGCACGTGTTGTTGGGCAGCTTTTAATAGAAAAAAGCTCCCTATTGCCGGCCCTAAAACGCCGCCTAACCCATTAAAAGATTGAGCAAAATTAATACGCAAATCGCTCGTTCGTTGATCGCCAAGTGACGCAATAAATGGATGTGCAACCGTTTCAAGCGTAGCTAACCCGCAAGCCAGCACAAACATGGCGATTAAAAAATAGTTGAAAGACCTTGCATCAGCAGCCGGAACAAATAAAAGAGCACCGATCGCATACAAGAATAAGCCTAATAAGATGGCATTTTTATATCCGACTTTTTTCATGAAATGGCCTACTGGTAGCGCCATTACTGCATATGCTCCAAAAGTGGAAAACTGAATCATAGAAGATCTTGATTTTGAAATATGCAGAACCGATTGAAAATGTTTGTTCAGTACGTCCATCATAGTAAGCGCAAGTCCCCACATTAGAAAAATTAGCGTCAGAAAACTGAATAATAAGAAATACTTCTTTTCTGTTAATGGAATCTTACTTTTTTTCATCACCTAAGTTTTTGGTAAGAATGAAAATACACCAAAACTATAACTCCTTAGATTTATTCTGTTAGTTTATGCTTTCAATCGGTGGAAACAAATAAGATTTGAACATTATATAAAGGATAAAGATTAAGTAAAGTAGCAAAAAGGACAGTCTTTTTTTTTGAAAAGCCTATAATTAGTTAATAAACATAGATTATACTCTTAGACACTTAAGTTATAATTTACCGCTATTATTATATAAAAAACTACTGTATCAAAATTCCGAACCGGCATAGAAAATGGAACTTTCATTGTATTGTTTTGTCGTTAGCGACTTATGATATTTGACGTAATCAAAGCGCCGCTTATTTAATGCATTATTTACAATAAAATAAAGAAATAAAGATCGAGTTTAATAAAATGATAAGGTGCCCAATCCAATGGGAATTATCGTCATTTAATTCCCAAGGATGGTCAAAATTAGGAAGGCGGCGATGGAGTGCATGAATTATTCCGATAGGGCTGGTAAAAATTATCGTTACTAAATAAAAGTTAAATAGAATGAAAATTTCCTTTAAAATTATTTTGCTAAATCGATTTATTGATTTAGATTTGTTCTTGTTTAACGTTTTATTTAGCAAAACAGCTCAATATGAATTTTAGGAAGGGCAATTGCGGATGGCCTTTACAGATGATCAGAACTTGCTTTACGAGGCTATTATCTCTTTAAGGGGTTTTTGGAAAAGACGATTTTAGCAAGTCTTTTTTGGTAAAAAAATAGCTAGTCTAAAGAGGTACCCGCCAAAATTATTTGCGTAAATTTTGTAGAAAGCAGGCCATTATTTTGAGTAGTCGCAACGCTATTAAAAGGCCAGGATACTACCGGGGAATGGGAAAGGTTAAAGATGAAGAATTATAAAAGAATAACTTTAAAATTATTGTTGTGGGATCACAAAATTATATTTCCGATAACGATTTGTTCCAGTTCTTCAAGGCTGGTAATGTAGATGCGTTTCAAGAACTATATATTAGAAACTATCCAGGCTTAATTCGTGAGGCAAACCGTAAAAATGGATTTAATGAGGAGTCAAAGGACATCGTGCAGGATATATTTTTGTCGCTATTTCAAAAAGCAAAAGATATTGATATTAAAATTTCTATCAAAGCCTACTTGCTTCAGGCTCTTCGCTATAGAATTTTGAACAATCAACGGGACTTAAGAATACATAATAATTGTCACTATGAATTTTTCCTAATGCAAAATAGCACAAACGATTTTGCAAGAGAATTAGAGGCGAGAGAATTATCGACTAGCCTACACTTGGCGATAAAGATTTTGCCCAAAAAATGCAAGCAAGTATTTCTATTGAGTCGGGAAGCCAATTATTCTCATAAGCATATTTCGGATAAACTAAACATTTCGATATCTACAGTTGAGAAGCACATTGGCAAAGCACTAAAAATTATTAAAACTGAATTACGCTATAATGAAAAGACAGCTTTCGTCTAGGGCGGATTTTATGGAAAATAAGATGCACATCTATAATTGAATTTGTCAAGTGATCTGTTTAATTCGACCGACGTCTAAGAGAACTACTGTAAATGCAATAGCAATGCTTGTAGAAATAAAAAATAGATGAATGATTATGAAAGTTTGTCAGATTAAGTTTTTTTATTTGTTGAAGGACCTGCATTATGAAACAAATCTTCAAACCAAATTATAAAAAGGACTTTTATTTTTTTTAATGAATAATGGCGGTTGCAATTGTTGTATGTGTCTAAAGTTATTGAGAAAATGTATTTCCATCATAGCAAAGTATAAGACTTTTATTTTTAAGTATCCAACACAAATGTTTGTAAGCTGCCGGTTTTATTGAGTATTTTGAGTTAATGATAAATCAATCGTATAGTAAATGAAGAAACAATATTTTATCTGGTTAGGGTCTTTGTCCGTGATACTGGTTTTATTCGCTGCGTGCAATAAAACCGGATTTTTAGATAAAACCGCAACCACAAGTCTAGATGAGGCCAGTACCTTTTCAGATAGTGCCAACGCGATCGCTTTCTTAAACAATATCTATACGAATATTGGATTTGCGAGCGACCCTAGAAGATTTTCTGGGAATGGTTATGCTGCAGGCTTAGATGCCAGTTGCGACGAAGCCGAAGGCCCCAATGCTTCTAGCACCAATGGCTTTATCGAATTTGCCACAGGTACCGTCAATCCAACTATTGTACCGGATGATGCCTGGCGGATATCCTATGCCAATATTCGTGCTGTTAACCAGTATTTGAAACATTTATCGGTTATACCTTTTAATAATGCTTTAAAATCGGAAACAAAAGGGGAAGCTCATTTCTTAAGGGCCTGGTTTTATTTTATGTTATTGGAACATTACGGAGGTATACCTCTTATCGGGGATACAATTTATAATGCGAGTGACGTAATGCCTTCGATAAGAAATTCTTTTGCCTCTTGCGTAAATTATATCTCAAATGAGTGTGATACCGCTGCCGCCTATTTGCCTGTAACTCAGTCCGGGTCGCAGTATGGAAGAGCTAGTAAGGGTGCCTGTCTCGCGTTAAAAGCAAGATTGCTATTGTATGCGGCAAGCCCTTTATTTAACGATGGTGGAATAGGTAAAGGCATAGCCGGTATCGATTCAATAGTTGCCTATCCGGATGCAAATCCGGAGCGCTGGAAACTGGCTGCCGATGCGGCAGAAGCCGTTATAAGTTTAAATGCTTATTCCCTATATGTGGATTCAACAAGTGCTCCGGGACAATTGGGATATGGTTTTCAGCAGTTATTTATACATCGCTCCAATTCCGAATACATCCTGCCTAGAATGATGGATGCAAATAAATATCTGGAATCATTATGGGATGTTCCATCACGTGGCGGAAGTGGAGGTCCATTTCCTTATCAAGAAATTGTAGATGCTTTTCCAATGAGTAATGGCAAAAGTATTACCGATCCGAGTTCGGGTTATGATCCTAATAATCCTTATAAAAACAGAGACCCACGTTTAAATTATTCGATTATTCATGATTCTACATTGCGAATTTTATTTGGCGCAAATCAACCTTCGCCGGTGCAATTGTATATGAATACTAAAGTTTCTCCCGCTGTTCCTTCCAGTGGTGATGCGGTGCATAAAGGGACGCCAACAGGATATTACATATTTAAAATGATGGATCCCAGCATTATCAATAATGGGATTAGTGGAACTGAAAGATGTTTACCGCTGATAAGATATGCTGAAATCCTTTTAGATTATGCAGAAGCTAAAAATGAATATTCCGGACCCGATCAAACAGTATATGATGCAGTGGGTGCGATTCGACAAAGAGCGGGCCTTAGACCTTATGAATTGCCAGCCGGACTTACGCAGGATCAAATGCGGGCGGCTATTCATAATGAGCGGAGAATTGAACTGGCATATGAAGGCTTTAGATTCTTTGATGTAAGGAGATGGATGATTGCCGACTCAACTGAGAATGAACAGATGCATGGAATGGAGGTCGATAGAGGTAATACCGTTTCTTACAAATTATTTGACGTTAGAAAACATAATTTCAAAAAAGCCATGTATTTGTGGCCGCTACCATTGTCCGAGATCGCCAAAATACCTGACATGCTTCAGAATCCACTTTATTAAAATTTTTCTATGAAAAGATATGTAACAGTAATTTCCTTATTACTTATATTTTTAAGCGCATGTAGTCGCAGTGAAATAATAGGACTTACAGAACCTGTAAAATCTATAAATGGCACTTGGAAAATAAGCCAGGCTACCAGAAATGGAACAGACTTGACCAATAGCTTTAATTTTTCTCATTTCAGCATAAAGTTTACTGATAGCACTTATACTATTGATAGTCTTGTCCCCTTTGCAGTAGAGGGAAGTGGGAGTTATCATTTTGATGATCCGCAATACCCTTTTAAAATACTATTTATGCAACAAGATAGTACGATGAAGGAATTTAATTTGCAATTCCCGATCGTCAACGGCGTGAGAAATATTGTGCTCACATTTTCTCCGGGTTGCACTTCCAATAGTTATCAATATACTCTTCAAAAAACTAATTAGAACTTCAAGCTATGTCTAAAATTGCTAAATTTTTAAAGAAGAAATCCGCGAGATGGATGCTGGTGCTTATGGCTCTGATCACAGTAGCTGTTGTTAGCTGTAGCATTACGATTGACAGTGTGGATCAACCTAGCTATGTAAATGGTGGAGATTCTTTGCACGTTACATTGAATGTAACGATCAATACAAATGCTACGGAAAATAGCAAATTTATGGTCGCATTACTCGTGCCGCAGTTATGGAATATTCGTCAGAATGCGAAAATAACTTTTACTAGCACCACTACTACAGGCGTGCAAAATATGACCGTAATCCCGGTGGGGACCGCGGCACCACAAGGCAATGGGCTCGACTGGCCTACGTTGCTTGCCAATAGAATAGGCCATGGGGGAAATTTATTGAGTGGTTGGGAATGGGTAGCTTTTTATTCAGATAATTCATATAGTGTGAATGCAAATGATAAAATTGGTGTCACCATTCACATTAATGAAAAAGTTAGCAATGATAATATATCCTTCAAAACTGGTTATGTGGTGGCCAACAGCTCTGATGGTTTATCTGATGCGCAATATTACGCATCCGCATTTCCCGGATGCTTTGAAGTCAATGGAACAGGAGATCTATTAGACTTTTGCAACCCACAAATTTCAACAGTTACACCTTTAAATTCTTTGGATAACGATATTATTACCCTGGGCTTTGACGGAGGCGTGGTTGGGAACGCCTTAGAAAATGAGTCAGCTATCTATTTGTGTTTGAAAGGCACAACAACTGATGGGAAAGTTCTTGATGCATGCCGACAAGACAGCACATCTATGTTAAGATCTACCGGTTTAAAAAAATGGAGTATTGATATTTGGCCGCGCGGCTTTCTGGGATTGCAAAAAGGTGAACACCTTGCCAGTCTCCAATATTATTTTACAGATAAAACGGGGACAATAAAAGTGGGAAAGACGGGGGATGCGTCTACGCCTTTCTCTTACACTTTTAAATGTCAATAAATAAATTTAGAACGGAATATTTAATAATGTTTTCTATGTACAAACCGTATTATAAAATATATTTAATCTGGATTTTCCTCGCTTGCTTAATGGTATCTAATAAAGCAAATGCGCAGTCGGTCAACGCTGCAAACAATACAGAAAAAATATTTGAAAAAGCAACAGTAGTGGATGACTTTGGAAAGCCATTATCTCATGTACGCGTTACAGATGCAAATGGGCATTTAGTTGCCTTGACAGATAGTGTAGGAGGCTTCCCGATTACGGTAAAAACACAACAGATTCTATATTTGAATCGAATTAATTTTGACCAGAAAGTAATCAAGATTGACGATAAGATCAGTCTACAATTTAGGATGCATCGTTCTTATATGCAAAATCTGTTTAAATATAATGAACCCGATTCTTCATTTCCTCAGTATTATCATGCACTATACGGCGATGTAGCTAAGACTAGTTTTTTGGGATCTATTACTACTGTATCCGGAAATGAAATGCAAAATACACCTGCTCCTCAATATACATATGCACTTACAGGAAGGTTAACCGGATTAAATGTTTTGCAAACAAGTGGCTTTTATAATCCCCCCTTGTCGGCTCAGACAGATGTCGACATATTTGTGGGAAATATTCCCAAGAATTCCAGCGGGGCCGGACCAACCGATAATACTCAATTCAATATTCAACTTAGGGGGCATGGGGCCAGTTATGGCCAGTCTCCAATGGTAATTATTGATGGTATTCAAAGGGAAATATACTCCTTAGACCCTGACGAAATAGCCTCTGTCTCCGTGTTGAAAGATGCATTATCTACTATTCTATTGGGCCAGAATAGTTCAAGAGGAGCCTTAGTTGTAACAACTTTACAACCGAAAAAAGGTAAGGCTCGATTATCATTTTCGGCTGAAACGGGATTTCAAAGTTCTTTAAAATTGCCGACGCCTTTGTCTGCTGATAGGTATGCTTATTTATTAAACGAAGCGCTGACAAATGATGGTAAGAATGCAGCCTATACAGCGGCGGACTTTGATGCTTATAAAAATGGCACGGATCCTTACGGGCATCCAAATGTCAATTGGTATGACAATATTTTGGCAGCTAATCCAATGATTAATCGTTATAATTTAAACGTAACAGGTGGCACGGATAAAGCACAATATTTGGTGGCTCTGGGCTATCTCAATCAGGATGGGATGTTTAAGACTAGTGATGCTAATAGTTATAATACTAATGTAAACCTTAAAAGATACTCCATCGATTCAAAAATAAATTTTAATGTAAATAAGGATTTTACTTTGGGACTGAATATTATAGGAAGATTGGAAAACAACAATCAACCTGGTGCAGGGACTTCCAATATTTTAAATGCATTATTAAATACACCGAACAATGCATATCCTATTTATAATCCAAATGGCTCTTACGGAGGTACAACAAATTATACCAATAACTTAATGGCTCAGGTGGAAAGTTCGGGGTACTTAGCTGAGCAGGAAAGAGACATTTTGGTGAATTTAGATTTGAATTATAATCTGGACCGATGGATAAAGGGTTGGTGGTTCAAGGCGAATGGCAATGTTTCGGTTCAGTCTGCCAGTTATCTTAATCGCAGCAAACAGGTACCGGTATTTCAGTTGGGTGTCTCCAACCATGGTGATTCAACGTATACAAGATTTGGCAATACCGTCAATCAAAACAATAACTACACTTCTACTTCATGGGCGAGATACTGGTATACGCGACTTTCTACAGGTTACAACAGAGATTTTGGCGATAATAGTATTGGTGCTTATTTGCTATATGATCAAAAACAAACTTTACTTAACTATGATTTGCCTTCGGTTTTAACGAATTACGCTCTAAAAGCGAATTATAATTTTAAAGAAAAATATTTTTTGGAAGGTGGCGCTGATTACGGTGGCTACAGTCGCTATGCAAGCGGACATCAGTATGGTTTGTTTTATGCTGGTGGGATTGGTTGGGACGTCGCAAAAGAGAATTTTATAAAAGACAATATTAGCTGGCTCAATCAATTTAAACTGCGAGCTACTTATGGTAAAACAGGGAATGCTAATGTAGATTATTATGGCTACTATATCTGGAGAGCTCATTTCCAAAGTTTTGTACCCTCTTATGGTATTGGTAGTTCCTATCCCGCTCCCATTGGTCAATCGGAAGGCAGCACCCTTGCCAATATTAATGCTACTTGGGAAAAAGCTAAGAAAATGGATTTTGGCTTAGACTTGGCCTTGTTTAATAACCATTTAAAAGGTACTTATGATTATTATCATGAAAGGTATTATGATGTAATGCAATCACGCGGTAGTAGTATCGCTCTTGTCGGAGCAAATTATCCTGCGGAAAATATTGGCGTTGATCTTTACACCGGACACGAATTTACGCTTACTTATCAAAATTCTCTTAACGACTTTAGTTATTTTATAACGGCTAATGCATCGATCCAGCACTCCAAAGTCTTGTTTATGGATGAGCAGTACGAAAAATATCCCTGGAATGTACATACGGGTTTACCGGTTGGTCAAAGATTCGGATTGCAAGCAAGCGGATTTATACAAAATGCCATCCAAGCAGATACTGTCGCGACTATTTCCGGATATACACCCAAAGTAGGAGACGTTTTGTATAAAGATTTAAATCATGATGGCGTAATAGACCAGTTTGATGTAAGTCCGTTGGGTGGGGAGAGACCACTAATATATTACGGCTTGTCACTGGGTATATCTTACAAAGGATTGGAGATTAATATGCTTTTGCAAGGTGTGCAAAATAATGAGCTATATGTAGCCAATAGTGCAATTGATGCCGGTTTTCAAGGCCAGAATAATGGTTATGGACAGGCCTATCAACAAATAGAAAATAGATGGACGCCTGAAAATGCAAGTAATCCCATGTATCCAAGGTTGACTGCAGGAGGCAATGGTTATAATTACGGCTCTATGATATACACTTCGAGCTCGTTATTCCTGCATGACGATAATTATTTTAGGATTAAAAATGTAGGTATCGCTTATAACCTACCTTATAAATGGTTAAAGCATTTAAAGGTGGGTGGAATAAAGGTTTTCGTCAATGCATTAAATCTGTTTACAAATGCTCAGTATAACATTGTAGATCCTGAAGTCTCTTTAAGTAACTACCCTTTGCAAAAAGTAATAAACACCGGAATAAATATAAAACTGTAGAAAATGACTTTACATAAATTATATGCCAACAAAATTCAACTGAGTCTAAGTGTAGCGATAGCTTGCTTTACGGTTGTATTACTATTTCCTTCATGTGCTAAAGATTACGAGACTGTTCCTTTAGGACAACAATCAACGATTGATCTAGTTTTTGATGTACATGATTCTGCAGGTGTAAACGCGATTCAATTTTTGAACAATGTTTATAACGATGCACTTACCAGTGGCCATAACAGAGTAGGCAGCGACTATTTAGACGCCGCATCAGATGATGCTGTTTCTTCATATACAGGGCTTTCGAGCGTTGAGCAGATTGCAAAAGGTGCTTATACCGCTACACGGACAAACGCGGATGATAATTGGAATCAAAGCTATTCTACGATAAGAGCAGCTACTATTTTTATCGATAATATATATAGGGTTCCTTTAAAAGAAGTACTTCCGAGCGGAGAACTAGCCATTGCGGCTTATAGGTCGGAAGCCAGATTTCTAAGAGCTTGGACTTATTTTGGATTATTGAAAAGATATGGCGGTGTTCCTATCACAAAAGATTCGGTTTATGAACTAACCGATAATATTAATTTACCCAGACAGACTTTCGCAAACACGGTTGATTATATCGTCAATGAATTAAATGATATAGAAGATAGCCTAAGACCTCAAGAAGATGTTAATTCTACCAATTATGGTAGAATTACCAAAGGTGCTGCGATGGCATTAAAAGCCAAAGTTTTACTATATGCTGCCAGTCCTTTATTTAATGGTGGAAATATTGATCCCACGAATGCTTTAACAGGCTATACGAATCTGGATGTCAATCGTTGGAAACTGGCTGCGGATGCGGCTCAGGATGTAATCAATTTAGGTACCTACGGACTCATGTCGAATTATACAGATGTTTTTACTAAACAATCTGAACCCATAGGAGCAAATGATGAAATAATTTTCTGGAGACAAAATGGCGCCAATACTTCGGTAGAACAAGCGAATGGACCCATTGGATATACCTCTGCTGGAGGTAATGGAAGGACGAGCCCTACGCAAAATTTAGTGGACGCATTCCCTACAAGCAATGGACTGTCCATTTTAGATCCAGCATCGGGATATAATCCAGATGACCCGTATGCAAACAGAGATCCGAGATTAAAATTTACTATTTTCTATAATGGAGAGTTATGGTTAAATAGGCAAGTGCAAACTTATGACGGTGGATTGGATAAGCCCGGTGGCATTCTGCAGCAAACAAAAACCGGGTATTATATGCGCAAATTTATGGGCAATTTTGAAACGGTGAATGGAAGTCCTGTCTATTCCAATACAATTCATGATTGGATTTATCTGAGATATGCCGGTATTTTACTCGATTATGCCGAAGCGGAAAACGAGTATCAAGGGCCATCGAGTGCAGTATATGATGTTTTATTTAGTTTAAGAAAAAGGGCTGGGATTCAAGCAGGCGCCGATATGTCCTATGGATTGAATTTAAATATGAATCAAGCAGAGATGCGTGAGGCTATCCGAAATGAGAGGAGAATTGAAATGGCTTTTGAAGAGCAGCGCTATTGGGATGTTAAGAGATGGAAAATAGCGGCAGATATTTACAGTCAGCCATTATATGGGTTAGATATTCAGCAAACAAGTCAGGGTGAAATATTCTATAATAAATCGATGGTGCTGCAGCCGGACTTCATCGCGCCCAAAATGTATTTATATCCTATTCCTTATAGCGAAGTAGTTAAAAATACGAATATGAAACAAAATCCGGGATGGTAAGACAATGCTTTCTGGAAGTGTATTGAAAACGAATTATAATAATCTATATTTATTTTCTCAATGAAGAAATTAACAATCTTAACATTATTGCTTGTTTGTTGTATCTTTAAAGGTTACGCGCAAGAGCACATAATAACTGGCATAATTAAAGACTCCACTGGTCCCGTTGCTGATGTGAATATATTTCAAAAGTCAGATTTGAAAAATATGACCTATTCAAATGCAGATGGGGTGTTTAAATTAAAACTTAACAAAGGATCTGACACGCTTTTGATAAGTAAAATAGGTTATGAAAAGGTAGAAATCCCCTTAATGGGTAATAATCCTTTAAGCATAACTATTCACCAAGAGAACAGTCTGCTAAATGATGTCGTTGTCGTAGGTTTTGGAAAGAAGAACCGTATTACAAATACCGGGGCGGTGGCTACAATTAATGCGAAAGAGATTCGTAGAATTCCAACATCGAGCGTCCAAAATACTTTGGCGGGAAGACTCCCTGGATTCTTTTCTCAACAAAGATCCGGTCAACCCGGGAAAGATGCCTCCGATTATTTTATCAGAGGTGTAAGCTCTTTAAACGCCAATGGAAATAAACCATTGATTATTGTTGACGATATTGAATATACTTACGAGCAATTGTCTCAAATAAATGTAAATGAAATTGAAAGTATTTCCATATTAAAAGATGCATCTACGACTGCAATTTATGGTATTAAAGGCGCCAATGGTGTATTGATTGTGACGACAAGAAGGGGTGAATTAGGTCACCCGAAATTTAATCTTTCTAAACAGAATAGTGTACAATCACCGGTATTGACTCCTAAATTTTTAAACTCTTATAACACGGCTTTATTGGTAAATGAAGCAGAAAAAAATGATGGGCTTGCACAGCAGTTTAGTCAAGCGGATTTGGAAGCATTTAAAAATGGCACCGACCCTTATGGTCACCCCGACATTGATTGGTATAAAGCCATTATGAAGCCATATTCCTTACAATCAAATGAAAACCTGGATATTTCTGGCGGTAATCACGCTGTAAAATATTTTGTTTCCGGTGGACTATTCAGTCAAAATGGAACCGTAAGGGATTTTTCTACTAATACGGATAATGTAAATACTAATTATTTTTATAGAAGATATAATATTAGATCAAATTTGGATATTCAGGTAACCGACAATCTTAGGTTACGATTGGATTTGACAGCTAGGTTTGGGGATATTAATCAGCCATACAATCAAAATGTTGTAAGTGATATATTTGATTTCACTAAGTATCATCCATATTCAGCTCCATTTTTAAATCCCAATGGAAGTTATGCGTATGCTTATGACACCCAAAATCAATTACCAACCTTAAATGCGATTATTGCCACTGGAGGTTATTCCAGACAAAGACGTACAGATTATAATTCTTTAGTTGGCTTCGATGAAAATTTGAATTTTATTACTAAAGGATTGTCACTAACGGGACGATTATCATATGCCGGTATTGATCAAAATACGCTAAACTTGGCAAGGCCATATGCATATCCGCCTTCTTATCACTTTGACCCGTCTGATAGCACTTATTCTTTAAATACTGGTACTAGTTCAGGTGGTTATACTTTGATTGGCTATCGGACAATGGGTAATACGGATATCAAAGATCAACGAGTCAATACGCAATTGTATTTGAATTACAAAAGGGATTTTGGTGAACATCATATCACTTCCTTGTTGTTGTGGAATCAGGAAAATTATCAGGACTATAAAAATGCAGCGGCTCCTCAGAAATTTAAGGGCTTTTCATTTAAAGTAGGGTATAATTATAAAGAAACTTATTTATTAGATTTTAATGTTGGCTATAACGGATCTGATAGATTTAATGCTAGCAAGAGATACGGCCTTTTCCCCGCAATTGGTTTAGGATGGAATTTGACTAATGAACGCATATTCAAAAATATTCTTTCGGGCTTTAATTTGTTTAAGCTTAGAGGCTCATATGGCGTAGTGGGGTCGGATGTGGCACCGGGTGATCAATATCTTTACCAACAGGTGTATCAGCAAGGTGGAGGTTATAGCTTTGGACAATCACCGCAAGATGGAGGTACTATCTATGAAGGAGCCTTGGGTAATCCTAACGTAACTTGGGAAAAGAAAAGGAGTTTGGATATTGGTCTGGACATCAATGCTTTAAAAAATAAACTTTCCATTACAGCTGATTATTTCAGAGATTTCAGATTTGATCAGTTAGTCACTAGTAATAACATTTCAGAAATATTGGGAATAGGCGTTTCACCGACAAATGTTGCCAGAACAATTAACCGCGGTTTTGACGGAACTGCAACATATAAAGACAAAGCCGGACAACTAGATTATAGTTTTGGAATTGTATGGTCCTATGCAAAAAACAAAATTCTATACGAAGCAGAAGCACAACCCAAATATCCATGGTTGGCCGTAACCGGTCATTCAATCGGACAACCATTTGGCTATAAATATATTGGATTTTATTCAGACGCTGATGTAAATAATCCAGCTGTTGCAAAACCCAATACGGCTATTCCGGTACAAGCTGGGGATCTAAAATATGAAGATAGAAATAAAGACGGCATCATTGATGAAAACGATAGACAAGCTATTGGTAAACCTAATTTGCCTTCCACAACTTTTGGTGTGCCGCTCAATTTAGGCTATAAAGGCTTTTATGTGAACGTTTTATTTCAAGGAGCATTCGATTACAGCTTGGCTCTCACAGGCACGGCAATAGAGCCTTTTCAAAGCCAGTTTCAGCCCATTCATGAAAAAAGGTGGACACCTGAAACAGCCGGTAACGCAGCATTCCCGAGATTGACGACGAATCCTACCACGGTTAACAGTCCTGCTGTTTATATGTCCGATTTTTGGTTAATCAATGCCTACTATATTCGACTGAAAACAGTGGAAATAGGCTATCAATTCCCCCAAAAAATGTTACCTTTTAAAATTAGTAGCGGACGTATATATTTGAGTTCATATAACCTAGTTACCTGGAGTAATGTTTCTAAGAAGTATCAACAAGATCCAGAAGTCGCTTCTAATACGGCCGGTGATGCATACCTTAACCAAAGGGTGATAAATGTCGGAATTGAAATTGGGTTTTAAAGCAACCTCTATAGAATTAAATTAAAGATATTTATGAAAAAATTTGTTTTATTTCTTTGTTCATTAATTGCACTTGTCGCTTGTAGCTCAAAAAATGAATACGGTATAGCGGGGTATACAAAACCCAAGACGTCCAATGATTCTGTAAGAACAGATACCTTAAACACCGATTATGCGGTGTATACATTTTCCAATGTCAACTCAAGGAAATTGATGGAGGTGTCAGGAGATACATTGCAAAATGAGAAATACGACGATGGAGCTAAAATTGTTCAAAGAAAATCATTTAACAGAAGTGGCTCTGTTGCAGATTGGCAAAATTGGTACGTGATTTATAATTCCACAGCTAAAGGTCAAAAGTACTATTATATTCGAAATGTTTTTAGTGGAAAAATGCTAGCCGCAGTGAGCTCTGCGGTTAATGCCCAACTCGTACAGTCATCGCAACAAATACCTGCGGCAGATGAGCAGCTTTGGACCTTTCAACGAATTGGAGCCACGCAGAACTACAGAATTATCAATAAGGCATCGGGCTTGGCTATCGCTAATTCTAAATCATCCGTAGATAGTATTCCGGTCGTTTTGCAAACAATAAGTGATAGTGATGTTCAAAAATGGACATTGAGTTTACAACCTATGGCTACTTATAGAGATGATAATGTAGTAGGATTTTTTAATAGGAACAATCAATCCTTAGGTTCTGTAGCGTTTGATGAGGGCTTAAGTATTCCTTTGGAATGGGGCGACAATAAAGGCAAAGCCTTGTGGATCACTCAAGATGCCTGGGACGGCAGTGCTTTACAATCTAACAATAAATTTAAATGCACTGATTTCTTTCAGTATAGGAATTCTGTTATGATTCAGCCTTCAAGAACGGACTGGAATCCCACTGATACAAAAAATATGACCAGGGATGGTAGTCTGCAAAACAGACCCAAACAGATTTTTAATATTATTCCAAATACCGAGTGGGCTTGGCCGTCGGCAGGTGTAGAAATCGGCAATCATGTCTATATACAGTGCGGTGAGGGGAATGGTTTGGGGCCTATTGTAAGCCAGTCATTATATGATCTCACAGAAAACGCAGGTTATCTATGGTCCGTAAAGCGGACGACCCCAGCCGGGATGACAACTGAAACACAGATAAGTTATGCCGCAGGAATGGTAAAAGATACAATTTCAGGTTACGTATATGTATTTGGTACAATGGGTACCGGTTTTGGATATACGTTAAACGTATATGTTGCGCGCTTTCCGATAACAGATCCTATGACTTGGACCTTTTGGAATGGAGCTGATTGGGTGAGTACCCCGGATTCCGGTGATGAGGCAAGCATAGCCTCAGAGCTAGGTACAGCCTATGTTACTTATGTAAAAGGGAAATATGTTTTAGTTACAATGGATCAGGGTTTCAACTGCGGTGACGCTACCAGAAATATCTATGTAGCTACTTCAAATAAACCCACTGGATCTTTTACTTCAAGGAAAGAAGTGTACACGATTACCGAATATCTCTACGGAAGTTATGCCCGTTATTATACGGTTGGAATTCATCCGGAGTTTGATAATGATCATGACGAATTGTTGGTAACCTATTGTTTAAATTTT
>NZ_JBNQGD010000076.1:0-1524 GCF_050436765.1 Arachidicoccus sp.
CCTTATTATCGAATTAAAATTAGGAGTAAAAGACATAATCAAAACCCAACCCCAGAGCCGTAGCCGGAGCCAGAGCCAGAGCGGGTTAATGACGAAAATCCGATATCAAATGCGGAAGATAACGACTCCGATCGAAGAATTAGAGAGACCGAGAATGTTCTCTCTGAGAATGGGGTTTTTGCTCTGGCAGCAATGACCTCCGCAGCCACGTTTCCCTCAAATTTCAAATCGATTGAAATCCAGAAGTACCAAATAAAATTCAAAACTATTAACGGTTTTGAAGGTACGATAAATCTACATACTAACGAGGGAGAAGTCAGAAATGTTCGAGAAGAATTCCAAAATGTCGGTATCAATTATGTTAATCAAGATACCGAACATTCAATGACAAATGGCATTAAATATTCGATTGAGCCTAAAAAGTTAATCCCGAAAGGAGGGCTCATCAAAATAAAGCGCGTAGGGGAATCCTTGTCTCAGGCAAAATATTACAGAAATGTAATGCCAATAAGGATATCCTTACGCAAAACAGATATTTCTCCCGCAGACTGGCGAGTTGAGAAATACGTTTCCTGGGAACGAAATAAAAATATTCCCAATACTAGTGAGATAGAACTAGACGAAACCCAATCTAGTTCCTTCACAGGATCGATATATGACGATCCACCAAACGTTAATGTCGTTATAAAAGGGTGGAAAAGGGGTAAGACTAAGACGACTGCATATTATTTCAACCCACCACAAGTTCCCGATTGGGATCAAGACAACCAAGACCTACTTTCTGATTATATAGAATACTTATCAGAAGGATTAAGGTTTATCCAATACAACAATGAGATTAATAGACGATCAGAATTAAGGTATTGTTCGTATTTGGATAAAGCGGTTGAAATATACAGACAAAAGATGCAGCCCGCGACTCCTGGGAATGATATTCTGAAGATCTTTCTGTCGGAAAGTATCGATAATAATAATAACAAAGATAGAACATATCTTTGTAAAAAGAAGATGGTCGGTAAACGATTGAACAAGATAATCGACCAATGCCAATTAAATTGGCATATAATAGATTGCGTCGAGGAACTTTCGACTAACTTCTTGACCAATACGGTTCAAGAAGAGAACCTAAATACTTTAATCGACGAAATAAACAAAGAATATGTCCCGTTATTTTCAAAAAAAAAAAGTATTGGGGAAACTAAGGAGATGATATCTCAAAGAGCAAAAGCTCGATTAAATAAGATGAGGGATTTAGATCTTCCCGGTATAGAAGCACAAATAGAAATATTAAAGGGAACAGATGTGCTATGGGAAGTTTTATACGATTTTGACAAATTGGCTAGAAATTCTGAATCCGATATTATGGAGGATGGACGTGGATTTGAAAATTTGAATCTTGAAGGAGAGGATGAATTTACGAACGAATTTATTAACATTATTGAAGAGAGAAAAGAAATTCTTTCGCGACTCAGAACAATCTTAGGAAACGCGGAAGAATCATCGGGAAATGCGGAAGGATCATCA
>NZ_JBNQGD010000077.1:0-12770 GCF_050436765.1 Arachidicoccus sp.
CAAAGCTAAAGACACGCATTAGAAAGGGCAATATGCACTTCGTGGGACGGATACTATAGGTTTGCTTCTTAAGAATGGCTATTTAGTTACGAATCAGAATATTATGATACGAAGATTACGGAAAGTGGGAAGGACTTACTAGCAAGTCGGGAATTATTAGGAGACCTAAAAATTAAAAAAAGGGCAACTATTGAATTTATAATAAAATGGATTTCTGTCGTTTTAAGTATTTTAGCCCTAATTGTATCAATATGGGCGGCAAATGGAAAATAATTATATGGTAATTTCTCCTTTATATCATTTTTGCAAGACGAGGCAAGCAGATAAGAGAAACTCGCATATTATCCCAAAGTTTCTAGGTAAAGACCTATATAGCTGTCTTGCATAATAATATTTAATAGGCCGCAAATGTAAAAATATTATGCCCTTTCCACAAGTTTTCGCGTTGACCCCAGACATGCACGACATACAATAAAAACCGCTCCAGTATTGACTTTGGAGCGGTTCGTATCGCTATTTAGCGGTGAGGGCGGCACTTGTATTGCCCCAAATATCTTATTGCTAATTAATTACTTATATGCGTCTTCATTTTTTGTCCACCGAAATGTCCACATCAAAGCCAGTAATTCAAATAGACTTAAGCGAAGGTAAAAAATATTTAATTATCATAGTGTAAAAATCAAAAATATTGTCTTCATTATTTATTACTAATACGCTTTAAGATTATTGTCTTCAATTAAACTAGCAGATCATTTCGAAATAAGATGACTTTGCTTTATAATGCCTTTAATAGGCTGATGCAGACCTAAAATTCCTATCCTTGTTAAGAAGCTAGTGATAACTTTTTCTCTGAGAATTTGAAGCCATTTTATAAATCCTGTTGAATTATTGCTAAATCTTTCTTGTAGCTTTCTAATAAGAACTCATTTAACTTGGTAAACTTCGCAAGCTCTTCGATTTGTCTATTTAGTTTTTCAAGCCGATACTTTCTCTGAATTGAATCATCTTTATAATTGTCTAAATCAATCGATGGATCATTATCAAAAATTACTTGAATAATTCTTATATCATCATTATCATGCAGATTGACCGCATTTTCGATAATAGATTGTGTTTTTTCATTTTTTGCCTTTAGAGCTGCTTGGTTCAAAACGAAAGCTATCCAAATTCTGGCCGTCTTGTCAATTTCTTTAGCAATATTCATCCATTCTTCCACAGATTTATAATCTAAGTTATCTGTTTCTAATTCCGACAAGTCTTTGTTAATCAGATCATTATAAAAATAAGGCTTCTCGGTGTCAGGATTTAGTTGAGATAATGTGTCTAAGATAGGCTCGAAACTTTGTAAAGGCCTTCTTCCCGACGGAAGAGAATGTCGATGTTCCCATAGTTTTAGTATTACATCAAAACACTCTTTCTCTGCAACTTCTTTTTCCCTGCCTTCTGATTGTTCTATTGCAGTTATTTTTTCAGCAAGATAATGAGCCATCCACCGAGAGAAAGTATCAACCCCTGGCTCTAATTTAAGCTCTTTAACGAAGAGCTTACCCAAGTTTATTACTTCTTCCTGTAGTTTTAAGTTCTCCATTCGACGATAGTATAAATAGTTTATGTATAGGTTTTGAATATTCGTATTTATCCTCCTTGCTTCGGTATTTATAATTAATTTCCCTGCTTATTCCAATTTTCAATATCACATCACAATTAAGAGTTGAACACATGTGTTTTAAAAATTGCAACGACGCTTTTAATCGTTTACCAGCCTGGCTGGGGCTTTCATCTCGGTCTCCTCTATGACTACTCCATATTTCGCATTTCAAGGTAGGGTCACATGATTCTGGTAAATACCAAACTTTTCCATCACCTTCTACAGACAAATTTAATCTACTCACAATATCATCTCCTATTACATAATAAGGATAATCTAGATTATCAGCATAAGGATCATATTCATCTAATCTTTTGGAGACTGATTCATCCTTAATCCATCCCTTAAGCTCGAAAGAACCTGATTCTATTTCCATATCACTCTCTTCATAGTCGGGAAGTTTGTAGTCATAAGGATCACTGCAAGTTTCTAATGCTCTCATTAATGACTTAGAAGTATCTTTGGAAACTAAAGCAGATACAATTGAAAAGCTTTCGGTCCTTTCATTATCTTTTTCTTCCCATCCTCCTCGTATATTAAGCCATAGTTCTTCATTATCATCTGTTGTTAGTAAAGTTTCATAAAAGCTGTTTTCTGAGATATCTGTTCTCCAATTATCTCCTTTATTTTTAGAAATCCATTCTGGTCTCTTTAATGGTACTTGGTCACGATAATCAATCAACCATTTCCCATCTGTACACGTTAATACATGTTCTGAGATCCACTCATCCCATTTACTATCACACCGATCTCGTTTTACAGCCACAGGCATTTTTTCAAGAAACCTTGCTGCTGCTACCATCATTGAATGGTATGACAAATAAAAATCAAGGTTGTCTGTTCTTGGATAGCTTCCGTGGTCGTGCGAGGTTTCTTTTGCATTGGAATGTCTATTCCATATAACAACTCTCGGATCATTGTTATAGCCATTTTCCTCTTTTATACCCCATTCTTCAATAATAACATTAGCAGCTATATCTTCTACTTGTTTTCCTGGTACACCAAAAACCCTTCCTAACGGTTCAAACCAGTACCTATCAAAATCCCATCCGAAATAAAAATCATATTCTGTATTAACTACTTTGTTTATATGCCAATAACTATCAACTCTCTCATTGTAATTCATTTCCACTGTTGGTATATTACTTTTACCAACGGCTTTTAGTTTATTCAGTGTTTCCTCACTATAGACATCCCCCAAGCAGATTGAGAGATTGACCGCTATTTCTGCTGAAAATTTCTGTATAAGGATGTGAGGTTCACCAAAGGCATATTGAACGAATATGTCTTTATATTGAGCCAATAGTTCCGGTTTTTCTAATGAAATTCTTGCTAAAGCAATTAATAAATATAATCTTGAGTGAAGGTTATAAAAAGGAAATTTACAGTTACCAAAAGCATCCACTTTGTCATGCCGCATCCAATAGATTAGCTCATTAATAATATCCTGACAGTTGAATTCAGCTAAAGCTCGCACCGTATGAACTGCATTCCACCGTTCTGATGACCGAGGCGACCCAAGAGCCGACCAAATAAAGCCTGTTATTTGATTGGCAACATTCTTAGATGTAAACAACCATTTATCCCATTCACCATCCCCAAAATCATTATCAATGTGCAGTTCAAATCTTGACAGTGTAAAATCAAGCAAATCCGGCGCCTTTTGAGGGTCGATTGTAAGAACCGCAATACTTACAAACCCAAAAAACATTTCTGCATCAGAGAATTCGTATCCGTTTGCCATGCCTTCAAATATTCCTTCTTTTAGTTTATCAATTTCATTTATAGTAAGGCTAAAGTCTTCTATAAAATATCTAAATGAATATGGAACAACCAGCTTCTGTGCGTATTTACTTCCTAATTTCTTTACTAAAACAAGCCAGTTTTTCTTGAAGCTGACCTTATTTTTCCATTCATCCGGAAGCGAACTGAAAAATGATTTAGTTTCATAGCTATTTAATTCCGATGACAATATTATATCAATAAATTTCCATAGATCTTTTTCATTTAATCTTTTTACAGCTTCAATCCAAAAGCTATCTATATTTTTGTAAAAGCGCTTGTCGAATAGTGTATTAAATGAATGAAGACATTTTTCAAATTGTTCACTGTTGAGAATATCCGCAGCACCAAAGACAGCTTCCCAATGTACATCATCATCAGTTCGATTTGTGTCTTGAAAAGTTTTATTTTCTTTAGCCTCCGACAATAACTTTCTATTCTTTTGATGGTAAGCTAATATTCCATCTAATGTATCATTCTGGATATTTTTTTGGGAGGCCATTTGCTGCATCTTCTCCCAGTATTCAGCGGTGGTACCTTCTATTTGAAGCAGATGAATGGCATCAGCAAATACCTTTTGCTTTATTTCTGTATTACCTTCATTTTCCAGGCAGATGGAAAGCAACTCTTCAAGTTGATGATAGGAAAAAAATCTTGACATCGCCCATCCTGTTGAAGGCGATACTTTACCAGATTGTACCAATTCAATCAGTAATGCTTCTAACTGGTATTCAAACCTTCCTATGTCTCGATCCCGCCACCGGCTTAATGCGGATATTCCTTCTCCGCTCGACATTCTCGCACAAACAGCAATTGCTTCACTTCTGTTCCAATACTTTTCACGTGACACATATTCTCCCACTACTTCGGCACAGCGTATAAAACGGTATGCTAATTCGTCGGAGATACTATTTGCATTGCATGCTTGTTTAGCAAGTGATACAACAGCTTCCCATCTTCTGACTATTTCGTCGCCAAATTTAGACACGATGTTTATAGCCTCTTCAAAATATACACTGGCGTCATCAGATGCTGTATTCAATACAGCACGGGCAAGTCCGATATATCTTTCCGCCGTTTCCTCCGGACCCCCTTCGGTGATGCTTTTTATTCGTTCATAAGCACTTTGCTCAAGTTCCTGTTTTACTAATGATAAATGTGATAATCTGAATGCTGCTCCTACTGTATTCAGCTCATCAGGAATCCATAAAGCCTTATTGTTCTTGATGTAGGTAGTGTAAAACCAGTTTACTTCTTCAGTATCTCCTTTGTTATATAGTATTAGAATAGATGACTGAAGTGAAGCAATCTCATTGGGTAAAGTATCGTAAGAACCATATCTATTGGCTCTTGCATTGTTTGATTTTTCATTCGCATTTTTTACTTCACTTTCGAAATTGAAGTCCTGCTGGTTCAGTATTCTAACCCTTAGAAAGTACCAGGGGCATAAGCCGTTGATTACTTCTTTGAATTTTTTAACCTCATTGTCCCGAGCATAGTCACTTTTTTCCTTTTTGTCAGCTAGATTTTGAGGCAAAATAGCATCAACATCTACTTCCGATTTATCTTCCAATAGGCTTCGGATTGCGAGTGCTTTTAGGTAAACGGCACGTTCCTGCGATTGATGTGCACTGTATACCATCTGTGACGCTTTTAAAGGGATATAATATCTCAATACTCTTAGAAGTTGTATAGACGGTAGGTTTCTGTATAGACAAACCTCTATAAAGGACACTATAGCTGATGTAATACTATCATCATGGTAGTACTGCTTTGGTTTTTTAATTCTGGATTTCGAATTTGTTAAGAGCTTTAAGCAAGTTTCAATGAACTGTTCTTCAGGAAATCTCCCAACTTTTATGAGTTCACTGGCAATAGCTACTGTATAGTACGGTTGCCTGATACAAATTTCCAAGAAATTATTAATAGCTTCAAAATTTCCAATATCTATAAACCTCTTTATTAGACTTTTCATTATGCCAAAAACAAATGCCTTGGACGTGAATCGATTTAGGAAACCAATACAATCTTCTACTCCGTAAATATTGAAAAATGCATATGCTAATTCTAAAACATCCCTTTCTGTAACCTTATTTTGCGTATGGCGCTCATCGCTTTTCCGAAGCTCTTCAAAGTATATTTGTAGCCAATTTACAGCAGCCCTTAAATAACCTCTGGCTTCTCCTATATATTCATTAATTCCTGACAATAATGAAGCAGTAAAGACATTCTCTGAACCATTCCAAGCACCATTTAGTAAGCGTTTAAATGCAATATCCTGAACCTTTTGTTTATCCTGTAAAATAACAAGCAGGTGAATATTGTTTTGAAAAAGCCCATGTTGCCGCTGATTTCCAGCCACTTCCTCGCCGGCTCTCATTGCTATCTTTATGGCATCATTATAATGTTTGGCTCTCAGTGCCGCACGGAAAGCAAACTGTAACCTGTAGACACGTACATTTCTTGCATCGATTGGATTGTCTTCCGGCAAATAACTGTCCGAGAGTGCAATTTCAATTAATTTTTCATATTGCTCTGCCTGAAGGTAGAGGTGCGGCAGAACCTCGGCAACATAAGTGTACTGATTGGCTAAGGGCTCTAATATGTTTATATAGGCTTCAAAATTTTCTTTCTTTGCCAAGAAAGTTTTTCTAAACCACGTTTCCGTTGGCTCATCTCTGAATTGTACAGACTGGTCTGACAACCACAATGAGCGACCAATATCTGCTACAAAGCTCTTAATTGTCTCGGTCGTTACTCCAGATGCTTTTGCTAAAATTTCTATTGGAATATGAGGAGGTAAACTTGCTAACCCTAAACATATTGCCTGTATTTGTTCCTGGAATGAATCCGATAAGAAGTCCTTTATTTTTGAAACTGCAGTATTTAATTGCAATTCAATCTGCTCTTCAACGGTCATTCCAGCAGGTCCTAACCTATTTAGTAATTCAGAAACAGATGATGTATGGACACTTAATGCGTTTGACTGTACACGGGGATTGCCACTGGTTAACCGATGAAATTCCGTTCCGTCTTTTTCATCAGCTTCGGAGAACCATTTCCGTAGATTTATTAATGATTCTGTTTCGGAAAATGCTGCTAATTTAAACTGAACAATTTTGGAGTTAGGTTTTAGTAACTGAATTCGTTCGGTTCTGCATAATAAAACCAGCTTACATCCATCCGGTATATTTTCACGAAGCAACTCGTTGGCAAAACAAGGATGGTTATATTCCTGAGCTGCTATTTCTGCATTATCTGCCGCATCAATCAAAATAAATAAGGTGGCAGAATCACTTGTTTGTTTTAAGGTTTTTACAGCGGCTTCAATACGCCATAAGAACTTCTTCATAATGTCATTATCCTGAGAAGTGTCCTGTACGAGCAAAGGATCGCACAGACCTTTTACAGCGAGCTCATTGACGATTTGAACCAAGGCATCTCGATGTCTATGTCGAGGTTCACTACGATTTCTATATCGTCCCGCTCCAAAACAATCATAGGCAATACCCATTGAATCCGAAGGTAATGAATGTATTAGCTGGCGACAGAATACAGATTTACCAACACCACCTGGTGCATGGACAATGACAGGATATAAAGCATTTGAAATATTTTTGATAAGCTCTTCGTGTTGTTCCCGATCAATGATATTTTCTGCTTGCTCCCATATGGCCGGAGCTGGGAACAGGTCTCTTTCAGCGGAAATACCAAAGCGTTTTAAAATATCTTCCCGGGAAATCATTCCGTTAGAGTCCGGTAAAACCCTTTCCTGTACGAGAGCAACAATACTTTCAATTTGTGCATTATCAACAGCTCCAGCTATAAGTTGTGCTATTTCTAATCTCAATTCATCTTTTTGAGAATTGTAATCACCCTCGCCATCCTGAAAGTTTAATAGTCTACAAAACTGACTTAGTTCATCAGAAGAAAATCCCGTATATTTTTCAACGGTTTCTCGAAACCTATCATTAACAGTTTCAGCATTTGCTAAGAAACTAATGTTCTGTTTGAAAGAATCTTCTACCGGTCTGTTGGTAACGATGGTAAATGAAAAATCTGGAGCATTTGTTTCTCTTAAATGTTGGGAAAACCTTTTTGAAAAACCCTCAATGGTATCTTTCAAGTCACTTAAAACAAAAGGAGTATCTTTTTGAACCGTCGTGTGTTTTAATTGGTAATACTTGATCTGTTTTTTGTCAATTAACTCGTCGTAATACTCAGTGACATCTATAACATATTCCCCTTCTTTCTCGTTTTCTTCTGAACCTTCAATTACAATAGTGCGTAGCGAAGTGTTAGGATACACCAACCCTAAACAACGCCTGGCTGCCCACCTATAATGAAATACATCGCCTGCTCTTGAATATGCGACTAAGTCGTTTGGCATTTATTGTTATTTTTATCTCAAATTCATCAATTCCTCTACCAATGCCCACACCATTGTAGATGGATTATGATTAGCATAATCCTGTCTGTCGAATCGTTCTGCTAAACGTTTGCCACTTCTGATAGCATTTTCCAAACTGCCGTGTTCCTTTAATAAAGCGTACATTTGTTCGCTGTTCTTTTCGTATCGAAAATTGTTCCCCAAGACCGGCTTAAGATGACTTTCAATCATATCTTTATAAACTCGTCGAGACATGGCATTCTCATAATATTGGAAATGCAATAAATACCATAATTCAAATGCTTCATTATTCCATGCACATCCGATACCAGAGTTATGACAACGTTGAATAGCTGCGTTAAAATCCTGAGCGGAGAAGCTATCCCGATCAAAAACTACCCATAGCTTATCTATCTTACGTATGGTATTTTTTTCATAAGCACTTTGCAACCGCAATGCCTCATCTACTAAAGATTGCGTATTCCTTCCGGTTCCTTCTATGTCTATTTCATAAGCGGTCAATACCCCTTTAGGTAAGTCTTGCTTAAGCCCTTCAAAATAATTAGGTTCAGTAGCTTCTCCCTCGCACACGATAAGGTAATACATTCGTTTATTCCGAATGTCCTTTTTCCGTTTTTGGTCCTTTCTTGCAAATCGTTTTTGCTGCTCATTTGGGATTTTTATTTTTCTTGCCATTCCGTTACCACATTTGATAGGTTACCAATGAACGGAATCGCACCATAACGACCCTCGATATAATCTTTCTCGAATGAACGATCTTTACGGATCGTTTTTCCTTCTTCTTTATATTCTACCAAAGAGTACATATTCGAAACACCATACTGATCTTTTTCCACAAAATAAATCTGGTCTCTCCGGTAATTTCCGTAGTACAATAGGTTAGTATCGTGTGTTGCAAAAATCAGCTGGGCATTATTTCGATTAAATTCTTTGGAATTGAACAGCTTTGTGATGGCAAGCGTTAATAAGGGATGTAAACTGGCATCTAGCTCATCCACCACCAGCACACCTCCATCGTTCAAAACATCAAATACAGGCCCGGAAATATTAAAAAGCTTGTTGGTGCCCGCTGATTCCTGACTGCGCATATCAAACTCTACATTTCCGACAGCCTTATCTTTTGCGTTATACTTTTTATGGATCGTCTTAATGTCTATTCTAAATGCGCCTTCCAAATCGGTTACTAATTGTTTTACGAAGCTTTCGGGCATGTCGTTCGGCAATTCTTTTGGATCAAATGGTTTTTTACTAATAGTTATATCATCAAATCCAAGATCCAGTTTTTTGTAGAAATCAAGTAAAGTGAGACTTGTTTGCTTGTTTTCCAGCATCTCAAATGTTACCCCTTTATACCCTTCATGGCTTAGACCTGAAATCGTAATAAAATTGTTGAACCATTGCATAATCTTTTTGGCAATTTTACCGTTAAATTGATCTGCTACGGCAAGGAATAAAGCATTATCCCGGGTACGTTCTTCCAGGTCCTTTCCTTCAGGAAAGGATTTCATCACCTCAATGCCATCTTCTTCCCTTAGAAATAAAGCTTTTTCCACATTTTTAATAGCTTCAAACAGCCATTCGGAATGTATTTGCTTGTCGTCTACTTCGAAACCATAGCGATAACGGGTGTCATCAATAATAAAAACAACCTCGAAGAAGGAAGATGCCTTTTCTGTTTCTGTGTTTAATAAAAAGGGCGTGATATCCAATTCATCAGCCGATGATTGCTCAAAAGACAGCAAAATCAGTCGCCTCATGGTGGACATAGCGCGAATAAAATTGCTTTTGCCGCTCGCATTTGCGCCATAGATGACAGCTCCTTTGAGCAAATCACTGCGTTCCGTGGAAAATATATTAGTATCAATATGCTCCTTTATGGAAGTAGCCGCAAGACTAAGCGTCGTTTTTGCTTTGAACGAGAGATAATTGCCTACTGAAAATTCAAGTAACATAATTTGAGTATTTATGAGAGATTTTCTCAAAGATACACTATTTTGTTGAGATAGGGTAAAAATTGAGAAAAAATCTCATTTTAAACAGTTAATGGCTTAATATAGCCCTATAAATATAAATATTTTTAATGAAATGTCAGCCAGATCCGGCATTAAATTTATTAAACCTACACAAAAATGGTATGTTTACGCCCAAAAGTAAATCTTCAAACAAGCGGAGAGAATCGAAGTGCTTCTGGAGAAGCAGATAGTGCGCCTGGAAAGGCGTTTCAGGTGCGTGCGAAGGGTAAGGTTTTTGCGTTCAATATGGTTGGTGCCATTTCGCTTTGTGGAATGTATACTCGTTGGCAATAAGGTTCCGTATTGCTTGAGTTTATCGGTATATACTTTAACGGCATTTGATAATATCAAGGTATCGGTTATCTGTTTTAAGGTGTTATTCGTTCTTCGTCCAACCGCAAAATCAATGACCTCTTTAGTATCCTTTCTTATGGCATAAGCAACCCACAACTGGTTATTCTTTTCCCTTACATAGGTGCAAAGCTCGTCAAGCTCATACTCCTTGCCCATTGCAATAATCGGCTTTGTTATACCTTTAGCGATTTTTTTTATTCTTCGGAGGACTGTTGTTACAGAAATTTTTAATAACCTTGATATGCTGCGAATGCCGCAGCCTTCCTTAAGATGTTCCTTAATGCTGTTATTTATTGTTGGGTCATAACCATTATAATCATAAGTGTTAATAAAACAGCGCTTGCAGGACTTGCATAAATAACGTTGTTTGCCATAAGCAGAGCCATTTTTTACGCATTTGTTGCTACAATATATGCAATTTTTTTGCCCATCAACAGAAGTAGAGCACTTAGAGGTAAAATCGTTCATTGGGCGGCGAAATTAGTGCAAAAAATAAAGTGGACGGCCATATATGCCGTCCACTTTATTTCTCTTCGAGTGTATTTTTTGTTGAGTATAAGCTGTTTCCAACTTCATCAACAGATGTGATACACTACCTCTTATTGCTAATTAATTACTTATAAGCGCCTTCATTTTTTGTCCACCGAAATGTCCACATGGAAGTCAGTAATTCAAATAGACTTAAACAAAGGTAAAATTTATTTCAGTAACCACAAAATACTTTGAAACAATTAAGCTACCGATGAATGAAATTGGTCTATAACGGCAGCTATATAATCCTCTTCGCATGAGCGGAATAAAAGGTTAGTAGTTTGCGCCATTAAAGTAATATTCGATAACTTTAATTTTAAATATCAGATCATATTTAGCGGATGCTTCATTGGACTGCGCCTGGAAATTGGTATTTTGTGCTGTCAAGAAATCTGCAGCATTGATTAGGCCCTTATCGTATCGTTGTTGTGCAAAGTAAAGTCCGGTGGCCGCGGTTGCGGCGGCGCTCCTAGTGGCATTGTATGTTTGTAATGCTGTCTGCGCATCATTCCAGGCTTTAAAGACTGATTGTTTGAGTTCCGATTCCGTTTCTTGCTCCTGCAAACGTACATTTTGCAGAGCCAGCCTAGCTTGTTTTATGGTATAGCGTGCAGATAAACCATTAAATACGGGAATATTGATGTTCAGTGAAATGGATTGTGAAAAGTTATTTCTTAATTGCTTGCCCCAAGGCATTAGCACCTCGTCTCCATTGGAAAGGTATTGGTAATAGTTGGAGGAATAATTTGAGCCAGATGAAGCGCTTAAACTAAGCTGAGGGTATAAATTGCTTTTGGCAATTTGTACATCTTTTTCTGCGCCTTTTACTTTTAAAACACTGCTTCGTATACCTCCCAGTCTGTTTGCTGCCACTTGAAAAACTTCTTGCGGTGTTAATGTATAAAGATTTTGAAGTGGAATGTCTTCCTGCGCTACTGGAGCTGGAGCAAATGGCGTTTCCAATTGAAGGTTTAGAATGGCTTTCAGGTCAATTACAGCCTGGTGATAGTCAAGCAATGCCTTAAAATAAAGCGTACTGTCTGTTGTTAGCTGCGTTCTCATCTGTGCCATATCCAAACCGTTACTTCGTCCCGCTTCCAATAGTTGCGCTGTTTGATCCGTCTTTTGTTTGCTGACAGCCAGCGCATCGTTACTAATAGAGATTTGCTCCTGTGCTAAAAGAATACGCAAATAACCTGTGACTACGTTTAAGGAAACATCATTTTGAATTTGATCGACGTCTGCCTCGCTTGCCTGGTGAAGTAAATTACTTCTGGCAATCGTATTGCGCTTCTGAAACCATCCGAAAAGTAGAACACTCCCGCTTCCATTCATACCCGTATAGTCATAGCTCGAATTATCAAAATCATTGGTGGTGGGGTTGATGGAACGGCCAAAACTGCGACCATAACCTAACGAAAAATAGATATTCGGTAATTGAGAAAGTTTGGTTTGTTCTGCATTGAGTTTTGCTACACTGGAAAACCCACTTAAATTGACCCCCTCCCGCCATTTGAAACTGACCCCCGTCTGCCATTTCAAATTGACCCCGTAATACCGGCTCAAATTGACCCCCTAAATAATTGATAGAAGAACAGTTGTTTTTGTAGGATAAAAATCGGTTGTTTTAAGCAAAACAAATCGAGATAAATCATGTCCAATAAACCAATTGAGATGTTTAAAATAAGACAGGTATTACGACTATATGCAGATGGCCGGGGCAGTAAACTTATCAGCAAAACAACTGGAATAGCCCGCAATACTATCAAGAAGTATTTGCTGCTTTTTGTAGAACTACGCCTTACCATTGAGCAGATTGAAGCAATGAATGATAAACAACTGGCTACTGCATTTTTAATACAGAAGCCTAAAACAACCAGCAATCGTTCGCAGGAATTGGAATCGATGCTACCCGAACTTGTTACGAGGTTAAAGAAGCGCGGCGTTACTAAGGGAATGCTTTACAAATACTATGTAAGCCAAACAACAGAAAGCTTTAAACACTCAGCATTCCTGGTGCGCTTAAATGTTT
>NZ_JBNQGD010000078.1:0-1077 GCF_050436765.1 Arachidicoccus sp.
TCAAGCCAATTCTGTACCTCATTAAAAGAGAAATTATATCCTGCATTTTGTGCCGCTTTATACAAATGCTTAACTGATCTATGATATCCTGTTACTTGATAATATAATTTGCATAATGAAATAGATATATCAAGATTTCTTACTTTACTTGGATCGATTAAAATTGATGGCAGCGGAACCTGCATATTTGGAATTACTTGATAGCAATCAAGAATTGCGTAAAAGGTTAGTTTTAGAAGAAACTATTAACCTTTCTAATCAGAAAAAAATTCGTATACTTACAAAAGATCTAGAGCAATGTGAGAGATATATTAAGTATCTTGAAAAAAACCTTGTTTCCCGTGAGGATGAAATCGAAGAGCTAAAGATAAAGCTTAAGTCTATCCTTCGGGAAGTTAAAAAATATAAGGATCATTTGGAATTAAAAGAAGAAGCATTACATACCCAAGATAGCCGAATTATTAATTTGGAAGATACTGTTAATAGACTTAGAATACAGATTTATAAGTTGATAACAACAAAAATCTCTACCAGAGGTATCACTGAAATGGATAACCCACTTTTGGAGATTTTAGACCGAAGACAGATTTTATCTAACATTTTCTATGAAATCCGCAGATTTTTAGATGGACGGGTTAGAATAAATAATCTTAATAATACACAAAATTATGCTAATATAGTGCTTCCACAAGATTTAGATGATATCATTAATTCGGCTGCTGGTAATCTTGATGAAATTATTCGGCAAACCTATACATTGCAAAGCGTTGGTGAGGATCAAGGTAACCAACTTGAGGGGCTGCAAGTATTGCTTGATGAATCACATGAACGTGAACAGACTCTTCGGCGAGATTTAAATAATTCACGAGCTGAAGTGCTTCGAGTAACTCGAATGTATGATGATGCATTAAATGATGAAAGAAATGCACGTCAAAATTTGCAAGACGTGGTTCAAGATCAGCAAGGGCAAATTATAGGCCAGCAAACACAAATTGGTAATCTACAGGGGCAAATTGGTATCCAGCAAGGTGAAATCAATGAACATAGAAGAGCAATACATAGATGGACTGTACGTTA
>NZ_JBNQGD010000079.1:0-409 GCF_050436765.1 Arachidicoccus sp.
TCAGCAAAGGAAATTTAAATAAATATTAGGCACAAAAATATTTACTTATACATTGGAAAGTTGGATTTTTGAGGAGACTTTTGCAGAAGAGAGTTTGTTGAAACATTTCCAAACCCATAGCCTTAAAGGGTTTGGAATAGAAAGTATGCGTTGTGGAATTATTGCTGCAGGTGCTATTTTATATTATTTAAAAGAAACAGAACATCCTAATTTAAAACATATTTCCACCATTCAGCGTATTGAGCGGGATGAGCATTTATGGATGGATAGGTTTACGATTCGTAACCTGGAAATTTTAAGTAATGGCTCCCAGGACGGAAATAATTTATTGAAAGTGCTGGATAATACTGTTACCCCAATGGGCGCGCGTTTATTGAAACGCTGGATTGTACTGCCCTTGAAAGACATG
>NZ_JBNQGD010000079.1:419-4877 GCF_050436765.1 Arachidicoccus sp.
TGCACTCGGGGGTTTGGACGGCATTTAAACAACTGAAAAAAAAACACCCCACGACTCGATACGGTGGAATTTTTGATTTTGCATTCGGAATTAAATGTCTCTTTACAGCAATTGTTAAAACAATGTGGTGATTTGGAAAGATTGGCGAGCAAAATATCTTTGAAGAAAGTGAGCCCTCGTGAGGTAATGCAATTAGCCAAAAGTTTGCAGTTGTGTGAACAAATAAAATTCCTTTGCTCCAGTTCGCAGAGCCACTATTTAAAAAATCTGGCCAATGCTATCAATCCCTGTCACTATATTGTTGAAAAAATTATAAAAGAGATTTCGGAAGAACCACCTGCTTTGGTTTCCAAAGGAAATTTAATCAAAGAGGGTATTGACAGCGAACTCGATGAACTGCGCAATATAGCGCATAACGGTAAAGCGTATTTGCAAGATTTACAAAGAAAAGAGACTGAAAAAACAGGTATCAGTTCCTTAAAAATTAGTTTTAATAATGTGTTTGGTTATTATTTAGAAGTAACTAATCTGCATAAGGATAAAGTGCCACAGGAGTGGATTCGTAAACAAACTTTGACAAACGCTGAACGATATATTACCGAAGAATTAAAGCAATACGAAGAAAAGATTACTGGCGCAGAAGATAAAATATTTTCGATTGAAACTAGTATTTATGAGAGGTTACTCAATGAATTGATTGCTTATATTGCGCCAATTCAGGTGAATGGGAATGCCTTGGCTATATTGGATTGTCTGCATTGTTTTGCGCAAAATGCGCAGCAATATAATTATCGAAAACCCTTGCTTCACGAAGGATTTGATATGCAATTAAAAGAAAGTAGGCATCCGGTTATTGAGAGAAATTTGCCGGCCGGTGAGATTTATATTTCCAACGATATTTTACTAAATGCTGAAAATGAACAAATAATCATTCTAACTGGCCCGAATATGAGTGGTAAAAGTGCGTTGTTGCGACAAACGGCCCTCATTACTCTAATGGCACACATGGGAAGTTTTGTCCCGTCAACTGAAGCAAGAATTCCTTTGACTGATAAAATATTTACGAGGGTAGGAGCAAGTGATAATTTAAGTGGCGGTGAGAGCACCTTTATGGTGGAGATGAATGAAACAGCTAGTATTATTAATAATGTCTCTCCGCGCAGTTTGATTCTGTTGGACGAAATTGGGCGTGGCACTTCTACTTATGACGGTATTTCTATCGCCTGGAGTATTGTAGAATTTTTGCATAATTCTTCTTGCAAACCCAAAACATTGTTTGCAACACACTATCATGAATTGAATGATTTGGAGAAACGTTTGGGAGGGGTGAAAAATTACCATATTACGAATAAAGAGGTCGGAAATAAAATTATTTTTTTAAGAAAATTAGCGAGAGGGGGAAGTACACATAGCTTTGGTATCCATGTGGCTAAAATGGCCGGAATGCCTCCCGAGTTGATTGATCGTGCCAATGATATTTTGAAACAATTAGAAGAAAAACATGAGGATAGTGATCAGCATATTGCTGCTGCTAAAGATGGATTAAAAAGTAAAATCAAAGGAATTAATGCACCGCAATTACAGCTTTCAATTTTTGATGTTCAAACTGAAGTTTTTGAAGATATACGCAACGCTCTCGAAAATATGGATATTAATCGTCTTACTCCGGTAGAGGCCTTGATGAAACTCAATGAAATCAAAGGCTTGCTGAAGTAGAGAAGTTTAACTAATTTTAATCATTAGAATTTATTTTATGATAAAGTATACACCGGCATTTGTGGATAAGTTGGAAAATGTTTTGAGCGAATCGGGTTACGTAGTTCGGTATGAACGGGGAAATTTCCAAAGTGGTTGGTGCTTGCTTGAGCAACGCAGCGTTGTGGTATTGAATAAATTTTTGAATACCGAAGGTCGTGTAAACACGTTGGTAGATTTGATTCCCCAACTCAATATTAAATTTGACAAACTTACATTGGAATCGCAAAAATTATATGATTTTCTTTCACACAACGCGCTGAAAGAAGAGGAAAAAAGTGATTAAATTTTAAATTGATTGGAATAAAATTCCCATTGCGGTTATAACTTTTAGCTGTATGAATATTTTAGGCAACATCATCTGGATTATTTTTGGAGGATTTATTATCTTTCTTGAATACATGGTTGGCGGATTCATTTTGTGTCTAACCATTGTAGGTATTCCGTTTGGATTGCAATGTTTTAAAATTGGAATTGCGTCACTTGCTCCTTTCGGTATGACAATTTCTGATAAAAAACCCGGAATTACGGATGGTTGCATTCCTACTGTTTTGAATATATTTTGGATATTTTGCGGCGGCATTTGGATTGCGTTTACACATCTTATTTTTGGCTTGCTATTTTGTATTACAATTATTGGAATTCCTTTCGGTAAGCAGCACTTCAAATTAATGTCTTTATGTTTTGCTCCTTTTGGGAAGAAACTTAGTTAATAAACTCAGGAATTGACATTTTATAGTCGATGTTTGTTGCTAAAAATAGTTTTATTTAGTACTTTTCCATTTCCTTTTATTTAAAATCAATTCATAAAATGATGAAAAAAATACTGTTAGGTCTCTTTGCTTTTGCTATGACAGGGCTTGCTATTACCGCAAATGCCCAAAGTTCGAGAGAAAAATTTAATGAGAATTGGCTTTTTAAGCTTGATAGTGCAAACGATTACAGTGAACAGGCTTTAGATGCTGCAAAATGGCAACCAGTAACACTACCTCACGATTGGAGTATTGGCCTTGATTTTGATTCGACTAGCCCTAGTGGGAACGGAGGGGCCTGTTTGCGTGGTGGAACGGGGCTTTATCAAAAGGAATTTGCGCTGCCTTCAAAAGATAAGGGCAAAAATATATTTATTGATTTTGATGGGGTGTATATGAATAGTACCGTTTGGATAAATGGTCATAAATTGGGCACAAGGCCTTATGGTTATGCTTCTTTTCAATACGATATGACACCTTATTTGAAGTTTGGTGGCGAAAAAAATGTATTAAAGGTGATGGCAGAAAATCATCAACCCAATTCACGTTGGTATAGTGGTAGTGGTATTTATAGAAATGTATGGTTGGAGAAAAAAGGGAATGTCTATGTTGATAATTGGGGTACTTATATTACTACGCCCGAGGTATCCGACGCACAAGCGACTGTTTCAATTGAAACTAAAATAAAAAATACTTTGCAACAGGCTTCTGCGATTGAATTAAAGACTATTGTCTTTGATGACAAAGGTAGAATTGTAAAAGTCTTGTCACAGAAAATGAGTTTGGATCCAGGTAAAGAAATTGAAAAAGCGCAATCTTTTGTTTTGTCAAATCCGGAACTTTGGAGCATAAAAACGCCACATTTGTATAAAGCTGTTTCGCAAGTTTTTGTACATAATAAAAAGCAAGATGAGTACACGACAACTTTTGGTATTCGCTCTTTTCATTTTGACAAGGATTCTGGATTTTATTTAAATGGGAAACCCCTGAAGATTATAGGCGTTTGTATGCACCACGATTTAGGTGCATTAGGTTCGGCTATAAATGTTCGTGCTATGCAGCGCCAATTGCAAATTCTAAAATCAATGGGTATTAATGGCATCCGTACATCACACAATCCGCCTGCTCCCGAGTGGTTGGATCTTTGTGATAAAATGGGATTCATTGTAATGGATGAAGCTTTTGATTGTTGGGAAGACGGGAAAAATAAATATGATTATCATGTGTATTTTAAACAATGGCATAAACGAGATTTAACTGATCAAATTTTGCGTGACCGCAATCATCCTTCTGTTTTTGTTTGGAGTATTGGAAACGAAATTCCAGAACAAGGCGGCGGTGATAAAGACACTGTAGGACGCAGTATTGCAAGAGACTTGGCCGGAATTGTGAAGAGTTTAGATAGCCGCCCAATTACTTCGGCATTGACAGATTTTTCTCCAAAGAATAATATTATTAAATCAGGAGCACTTGATTTATTAGGCTTCAATTATCATTTTAGGCTGTTACCTAATTTGGCAAAGATGTTTCCGGATCAAAAAATTATTCTTACAGAGACTTCTTCTGCATTACAGTCGCGTGGTGAATATTTAATGCCTTCTGATTCTATTCGTCGTTGGGCAGGTTTTACAAGAGAAAAAAATGGAGGTACACCTAATTTTGTCTGCTCGGCCTATGATAATAGTTCGGCACCTTGGGCTTCTACTTACGAAGAAACATTGAAGCCGTTATTAAAATACCCTTTCTTGAGTGGCATGTATATGTGGACCGGCTTTGATTATTTGGGTGAACCTACACCTTATCCTTATCCTGCCCGTAGTTCTTATTTTGGAATTGTGGATTTGGCGGGTTTCCCTAAGGATGCATATTATCTTTTTAAGAGTGTTTGTACTACCGACACGGTTTTACATATCTTTCCTAATTGGAACTGGAAACCTGGTCAAAAAATTGA
>NZ_JBNQGD010000080.1:0-1184 GCF_050436765.1 Arachidicoccus sp.
GGGGCAATTTTTTAAATTGTTTTCAAATAAACGGTTTGAAACAAACTCATTGTCCAAGATTGCTTTTCCAATCTAACAAAAATCTACCTGTGACTCAAACCATAAAAACTTACTTAATGTCCATGTACAATTGGGTTTGCGTTCTTTAGTCTTAAATTACAAAATTCTCGTGCAATATTTAGAAATGAGAGTTTGCAGATATTTCAGGCTTGGAGTTCATGAATTGAAAATTAACTGATGTACAAATGCATCCCGCCTACAATACACCGTGAAATTTATTTATGCTTTAACGAACAACACATCAAACATAGGCTACGTCTCCAACGCATACATTTTCGCGTTACATAATAACTTTCGCATGACTGAATCTTCATGATAAATCCATATTTTTTGAAATTTTTTTGACCAATTCGGACCGCCAGATTATCTAGTTTCTAATGGTAGCAAATTTACTCTGAATTAAAAATTAAATACCCCATGTTCGCATAAGAATGTAAGATGTAAAGCGAAAAAATGCGTTTACATCTTACATTCTTATGCGAACATGGGGGTATTTTGTTAATAGTTCATGATGATTTTGATACCATCAAAAAGTAGAAGATTAGATGAACATTTTGGTCTAATAATCATCCGAAATGGCCGAATACTTGCCGAGATCCATGCATGCGAAAGTTATTATGTAACGCGAAAATGTATGCATTGGAGACGTAGCCATCTACTGACTTTTGTGCTTAAATTCTAAACAGTCAACAATTTCAAAAATTCAAACAGAAACATACAATGAATAATTCACGAGTGAAATTACTGCGAAATCCATTTGAACCGAAACCAATCAACGGTCCATCAAAAATTCACAAAACGCCACTATGCGAATTTTTGAAAAAGCGAACGCTTGCAGCAAGAACAAAAAATGTGCCTGCCAAATATTTTTTCTGTTGATTCAACTGTGTTAAATTGTGTTTCGAATTAGCTTTTGATGCGCGGTACTGTTTACATTAATCAAATTCCCTTTTTGAATACGTAAACAACTTGACATTTCTACATTGCAACACCCCATAGTTAGAGTGGATTGTAAATACGGTACCAAAATAGGAATGTGAGGCGTTTGCACGCGAAATAGCTGTTTTGGTTGAGGGAAAAATCCAAACAGCGGCTCAAGTAAACAATAAAGTGCAATGTTTTTG
>NZ_JBNQGD010000081.1:0-3153 GCF_050436765.1 Arachidicoccus sp.
ACGTCCACCAGCTCCGCTTGGGTCTTGTAACGTTCTTTACTCTGCCAGTAGCCGTAAGTCCATAGCGGAAACATGGGAACCTGACCCGTAAGGTCACGCATTCGGGCAATCACTCCATCAGCATTGCCGCCATACATAAAATAATAATCAACACCTTCACCCACATCTGATTTAAAAGAAGTACTGTCGTCATTATTGATAAAAACGGTGGGAGAATAATTATCCCAAAATACGCCATATCCCTTCACAGATTGAAAGATAGGAATATAATCATCGGTATTCCCCTGCACCATATGGAGCCTAACATTTCGTTGCTCCATTTTACCCCCTTGCTGCTGCCCTAAACCATAAATGGGTTCATCCTTGTCCAAAATAAAGGATTGTAAAACATTGAATGTTTTATTTCCTGCGTCATTAAAAGGTGTAAAACTTACACCATTAGCTTTTTCATTTAGAAGTGATACCCCTTTGTTCGAATAAAAAGAGAGTGTACCCGATTTTAAATTTAAAGTTATTCGTACATCATGGCTTTGCAGGTTTAAAAAATCACCCTTTTGCTTTACATTAAACGCTGTCTGTTCAGGAGTCTTAATAACAGAAAGGCTATGCTTGACAAAACGGTGACCAACAGGATATTTTATCACACGAACTATGTCAGGACTGTAAAACTGAATTTCCACATTTAAAGAATCTACTACAGCGTTAATGCCGGTATTGCTTCTCTGAAATGATTGCGCGTTGCTTTGTACAGAAAAGCAGATGGCGAAAGATAACATAAATCCCAATTTTATATTCATATTAAATCTGATTATTAGCCCTTTGAGTGGGCCTTCATAAAAATATAGATTCTACTAATTTTTTATTTATTAACGAATTGTCTAATCAATTATAAGCTTTAACTGCTTTAAATCTTTATCATCGGAACTGCTGCCGTACCACAGATCGTATTCACCGGGAACCACGTCCATTTTAAATGTATTCCCATCATAAAATTCAAAACTATTAAAAGGCAAATCAATGACTGCGTTACCTGTTGTACCTGCTGCCAAATCAATTCTTTTAAAGCCTTTTAATGTTTTTAGCAAGCCAGTGGTATCACCCACTTTTCTAACTTATACCTGCACGATTTCAGTACCTTTTCTCTTACCTATATTTGAAACGGGAATCGTAAGTTGCACCTCCCCGCCTTTTTTTATTTCTGTTTTGTCCAACTGTGCATTTCCAATCGAAAATTTGGTGTAACTCAAACCAAAACCAAATGGGAATAGAGGATCTGACATATAACGATAGGTTCTACGTTTCATTGAGTAGTCTTCAAAGCTGGTATTGTCAAATGAAGCAGCCATACCAATAGGCTCTGGGAATACCGATACGTCGCTGTTATTCGCAAGTCCATGCAAAGCTTCACTCCACCAATTAAATTTTTTGATACCTAATCGCGGAATTGCGGGAGATTGATCAAGCATTAAAGAAGCCTTCTCTTTTAATGTTAACCGACCAATCAAATCTTTCGCTCTTTGTTCCGATGAAAGATGAGGGTTCTGATACGGAAGTTGTCCATTCACATTCACGGCAAAAACAAAACTTAAGCCTAATAAAACAACTTTTCTCCGAAATATACATCTCATAAAATACTATTATTAAAAACGCTGCATCATTCAAATTCTGCGCTCAAAAAAATTGTCCCTGCTAAATGCGTCAAAGATCCAGCAAGGACAATAAACCGTGCTACCCTTTCACCCTTGTTAGCTTCGTTTCACCTCTTTCATTCTTGGTGGTGATTTCATCGTCGCCGGTAAGCTCCCCGGTAAAATCGATCGAATGATCGTTAAAGCTAATGCTGTAGGAAAATTTCTTTCCATCAACTTTTCCCTTTTCCAAAGGAAGCTCCCCAAACTTTGTTTTCATAGTACCAGTTAAGGAGTCATTTGTCACTTTAAAAGTGTAATTAACTTCGAAAGTTCCATTGGGCGTTTCCCGCGAACCTTTCCAATTACCATCAATTGCGCTCTGTGCGCTTCCTACTAGGAATCCAAAAAGCAGCATTGCCGTGAGTAGATACTTCATGATTTTTTATTTGAGTTTAAAAATGAGAACAGAATGAATAATTTCAATACCGTAAATATTCGTATTATTTGTTTGTTTTAATTTCAAAAATACTTACTGAATAGGGATCTAAATTTCTCGAAAACGTAGATTTTATGCCTTTAATATTTTCAGTAATCGGAATGATATTATTAGGATCGGTAATGCTGTTTGTAGCGTCGGGTTTATCTCCCTTAACAACCATCAGCGTAGCATCAGAAGAAATTTTAGCTATACCGCTCAAATTAATTTTTATAGCTTGCTTTTTTGCAATTGTATTCACTATTTTAAGATAGAGTATTCCTGTTGTGTCATTTAAGGTAGCAGAATAAAATATAGTGGGAACCTGTTTAGGAGCTTTACCTTCTGCCTTCTCCTTTTTGTTAAGTGGTTCATTTTGTTCCGGAATATTCGTAGCTGTTACCGGTACAATTTTATTACCCAAATAGTGGCTGAATAATTTTTGTACATAATAGGAAGGAGATCCATAACTATTCAGTGCATCATAGCCAATCAGATCAGAATCCCATTGCCAGGCTTTCTTTCCTGTTGTAGAATCTTTGCTTACATTGACAAACAAAGGTGCATAACAAGACATAATTACCAGATCCGAATTACGTTCCATACCGGTCATCCAGGCAGCATCTCCAAGTGCAGCATTCAGATTTGTGGTGGGAGCCCCTTCTCTTGTAGCCCATTCTCCCACAAAAATTTTGGGCCCTTTACGATCGTAATTATCGTATTGCGAAGCATTAGCCCACATTTCCCAGGAATTGCGATAATAGTGCTCATCTACCACCGTAGGAGTCAACTGTGATGCCGTTTTCATCTTGTCAAAATCTTTTTCAACAATGGTAGAGATACACGTAAGTTGCGGGTATTTAGCATCTATCGCTTTCTTAAACTGACTAAACCTCCCCTCATAACTATTGGACCTATCGAAGAAATCTTCATTTCCGATTTCAATATATTTCAATTTGAACGGTGCAGGATGTCCATCAGCAGCCCGTTTCGCGCCCCAATAAGTGGTTGTATCACCCATTACATATTCAATCTCGTTTAAAGCAT
>NZ_JBNQGD010000082.1:0-8718 GCF_050436765.1 Arachidicoccus sp.
TGACAAATATTTTCCAATAGAAAAACTCAGGCCTTACATCAAATATTTTGTAATGTCAGAGAATGAATTGGAAAGTGAATACAAAGTATTGCCGTCTTCGGGTTTGGTTATTGGTTTCCAATATAAAGGACAACTTTCAACGAAAAAAAACAATACAGAAAACAAACTGAAATCGGCAGGAATTACGGGTATTTCTGACCGCTACAAAATCTTCAAAAATTCGCCTGACATCGGAACGATTTTAGTTTGCTTTACCGAAATTGGTTTTACCCATTTTGCTTCCCATCCAGCTAACGAACTTTTTAATTTAAGCCTTTCATTGGACGAGATTTTTGACAAAAACAAAGTCGAAGAAGTTGAAGGCAAATTAGCTGTTGCAACCACAGACAACCAACGAATAAAAGCAGTGGAACAATTTTTACTATCTCAGCTCAAAGACATTGAAACTGACAAATTAATTATTGAAGCCGTTAAACTCATTTATCAATCCAAAGGAGCAATAAGAGTAAAGGAACTGAACGAAAAATTATTTATCAGCCAAAGCCCATTTGAAAAACGATTTAGAAAGGTAGTTGGAACAACCGCCAAAAAATTTGCCACAATTGTTCGTTTCAACGCAGTTCTTGACAATCTAAACGAAGCAAAAACGCTGACTGAAATCTGCTACGAAAACAATTTTTTTGACCAAGCCCATTTCATAAAAGACTTCAAACGATTCACGGGTGACATACCCGAAAATTTCAAACGCTTCTTGTAGAAAAACGATTTTTTACAATTACAGCCTTTTGGATCACCGCATCTTTGCATTGTACTCATAAAGCAAAGCAACGATGAAAATAATATTAAAACCAATTATCATTTTCACCAGTTTGAGCATTATGGTTGCGTGTAATTGAACAAATTGTTTAACAATTAAAAATCAAGAAAATGTTTACAGTAGAACAAATCAAATCGGCTCACAACAAAGTGAAATCAGGTGCAGACTTTCCTGCTTACATCAAAAAAATAAAGTCATTAGGTGTTACACACTATGAAGCCTATGTAACAGACGGACACATTGACTATCACAATGCGAACGACTGTACTGTAAAAGTGCCTGCCAAGTATGACCCATTGGCAATTGCTGAGGCTGCAAAAAATAATGAATTTAAAGCAGAATTAATAGCTCATCAAGAGGGTACAACAGACTTCCTGACTTTCATTAAAATGTGTGCAGCGTTTGGCGTTGAAAAATGGGCAATCTGTATGGACAAAATGACTTGCACTTATTACGACAAAGCAGGAAAAGAAATTTTGGTGGAGCAAATTCCACAATAAAAAACTGCGTACAACATCGGTAATAGGCGGGCTGAACAGCTTCGTATCAACGGAAGTGCAAAATTTACGTCCGTTCTTCGATTGAGCATTAGTGCTAGAGATCCCGCCCATCACCAATACGCGGCATATCAGCGGTCATAATAGGAAACCCCTACAAAAAGGCATCGGCACTAAATTTGACTTTTCTGAGAAACTGGAGTCAAAGTCTGAAACATTCACAATGTTATGAAAAATTGGAGCCTGCTATCGTTCGTACTGTTGGTATCGACAGGTTGTGCAAAAGATGGCGAGTACAGTATATCTAATCTGCTTATACTTCTTCGGACAACAACCAAGCTTGTTTTTATATTTTTCAACTGAGTCTACCAAATGGCCACATTCATTAAAGACATCCAAGATTGAGTGATCCCAAAAGATAAACCATCAACAAATCGGAACTATATCATCCCAAGGAATTATTATAGCATTTCCAACTTGACGCCTGCCTTAGGACTACCGTTATTTATTTACAAGGAAATGTACAATTTCACAAGTAGTTCCCTTGCTTAGGACGTTTTTACTTGAGGCAATCCTAATTTTTAATTTATGTGTGCCACTTTTTAAGCCACTGCCTAATAAAAGATACCAGGGCAGATAAAGAGAACTACTCCATTGCGTATATAGATCTATTTTCTTTTCTTTTGATCCATCAATTGAATAATAGATATTTCCTGCATCTGGACCAGACACGATAGCAATGCCGATAGCATTCCCTTTGAAAGATAAAGATAAAGTGCTTCCCGGGACTGTAGCTTTTAAAATTGGGACATGTACGAAACCTTCTCTGGCAGGAACGTCATTAGATGGAGCCCAGTCTTTAATCATTTGCCAGTTATTATCAGTCGACGCCTGTTGAATACTAAAATATTCACCTTGGCTAAAATTCTGAGGGTTTAACGGTTTCAAACGGGTACTTGCCGCAGGGTGCTCATTCGTATTTTTATTTACAATGCTAAAACAAGAATCAATTAAGCTCTTGATATTTTCAAAATACAGCCGTTGAACAAATGGCGAATTCAATAAACGACAATGCGAAAAAACAATATTATAAAACCAATGACGCGATAGAATTCCTCAATTCTCTTAACGATAATCAATCATTGATTATCGGAAAAAAATGATGGATTTAATGAAAATGGTTGCAGAGCTCCGAATAAACTGGTCTATCCTTTGAAACGAAAATTTACTTACCTACTCAAAAATGAGCATCTACAATCCCTGCCGTAAAAGGCTTGGAGACACCTCGTAAAAAAGGCCGCGGCATTGTTCGGGGGTGGATGCCAAAGCATTAAATGCTAAATCAGATATTACTACCTAAAAGGCATTACTCAAATTCCCTCCAAAAGGCATTCTTGAAATAATTGAAGCAAATAACTATATGTTTTTAGAACCCAAACGGTGAAAAAGAATTGAGGGCTAATTTTGGGAAAGATCAACTTGTCCTCCGGTAGGAAAGTATCTTATCCCATTGGCGTGTAAACTTCACTCAATTTACCAACCAGTCAAAGCGTCATACAATCTGAAACATCGTCTACACGCCCCTTTTACAATTATGCCCCCAATACTTTTGTTTAGAAGAATCTATACGCCTTATCCGCCCCATCCCCTTCCATAATCGTTTCTCCATTTAATATATCCAAGAAAGCGTTCTATATTTTGCGACGCCTACATTCTTGGATTCTCGTCTTCCTCATCCATCTTCTTAGTGAGACATTCTTTTAAGGTATCCAGAAAGACCGTTCTGTTTTTACGAATTCTTTGGCCTATAAATACACGATAGAAATTACCCAGGTCAATTTGGAAGACCTGCTCCAGTAATTGCACCACCTCTTTGATAGTCAGCCTACCATTATTAATGCACCCTCTACTCTGTAAGGCATAAGCCAGTTCAATCAGCGACGCCTTTTGCTCCGTCCATCGAACAGAATTATCTGTTGACCCCGAATAAACAGGTGAAGGTCTGCTGTCGTTTAACTCAGCCAAAGCAATATGAATATAACTTTGTACTCTTTCATAAGCGATGATTCTCGCCAGTCGACTGCTTTGACAGCTGGAGAATGAATGACCAGGTACAAAAGCATATTCTTCGAGTGCCAGCTCTAACTGCAAGGGCGCGTCGGAAAACAATTGAGCGTCCAGCCGGGTATCACCACTTTTATAATACTGATAGAGTTTTTTATTGTAATCAAAGAAACGATTGATCGTCCGGAGCTGCCTGTGGTAATATTTCTTCCGGGCGAATAAAGCATTTTTTGGTAAGGCCGTCTCTATTTCAAATACTTTGATAAAATAGATAAGATGCGCGTTTACCTTGGGTAAAATGCTTTTATGCAACTGTATTTTCTCCTCTACGCTACCTAGCGGATGCAAGGTCACATGCTCATTTAGCGCGATTAAAGTCTGCTGAATACAATCCATACAAAGTTTACACTGTTCAAGATGACTATTATCACCTTGTTCAATGGCTAATAGTTCTTGTTCTAACTGACTTACGAATGCTTCAATTGATGTCATCATCTTTTGTTTTTTTTAGATTAAAAAATAGCAGCAGCCTTGGTCGTTTATTATGATGTAGTATGTTTGATACTATTTCTTAGTCATCATCCCCGCCCTAATTTAGGCCTTAACCTCAGCGGCTTCCGAATAGATAAACTAAATAATGAACAATAAAATTGTTAGGATAGAAGACATTATTATGTAAGGCTATGTTGACTACATTGTGAGGAGCGTCACTTGAAGCCGGCCCTAGCCGAAACTTTGAAAAGCCACTTCCCTTTCGATGTCAAAATGCACATAACCCAGAATGCTGTTTAAGATAACCGCATTGCGATAAGGTCCCATGCCTAAATCCGGTGCGTTGAAACCATGGGTATGCAGCTCGCCGTTCTGCACAAATAGACTGTCTCTGTCATCAATGCTATAATGCTCCTTCACGTCATAGCGGCCTCGGTCATCCCATCGAATATTTTCTTTCACCGGTGCTAAGAACGGTGGAATTTTTCTATGATAGCCCGTAGCTAAGATTAAGATATCTGTCGTTTGTTGAAAGCTTCGCCTCGTCTCCGTCTGCATAAACCCGCAATCGACCCTATCTGATTCACCAATGGTGACTTCTTCCAGGTGGCAATTGCTTTGTAAATGAACAGGTGTTTTGCCGATCGCGTTATCCAACCCAATGCTATAGAGCTTGTCATAAATAGCGGCAATCAACGAGTGATTAATGCCTTTGTATAGTCCGGACTGTCCGGCAAGGACTTTTTCTTTCACGGCAGGTGCAAGAGCGTAAAAGTGCCGTAGATAATCAGGGGAAGTCATTTCTAAAGTCAGCTTGCTATATTCCATTGGAAAAAAGCGGGCAGAACGTGTGTACCAGTTTAGTTGAAATGGTTCTTTCTCACCATCTTTCTCGCTGTCCAACACCGTCAATAAATCATAAAATATCTCGGCGGCACTCTGTCCGGAACCCACAATACTTACCTGCTTTTTGCCCTTGATCAATTTTTTATTAGGAAGATAATTGGCTGAATGAAAAATATGCGGATGATTGCGGTTGATACAGTCCGGCAGATAGGGCTGACTACCCACTCCCAGTACGACATGGCGGCTGTAATAAATCTTTAACGCGTCGCTACTGGTTTCTCTGCAACAAACAACATATACGCCCTTTTGTTCGTCATAGTATATCTTTTCACAATGTCGTCCGAATGACAGATTCTTTAACTGGCTGCATACCCACCGGCAATAATCATTATACTCTTTTCTTAAAGGAAAGTATTCTTCCCGGATGGTAAAGCGAAAAAGCCTTTGTTTGGCTTTGAGATAACAGAGATAACTAAAAGGACTCTGGGGGTCAGCCAGCGTTACCAGATCCGCGTGAAAGGGTACTTGTAGCTTAGTACCTTCCATCATCATTCCCGGATGCCAGTTAAAGCCTGGGCGCTCATCCAGGAAAATAGTTGTAAGACGGGGGATGTTCGCGGCCAGCGCTGCCAGCCCCAGGTTGAATGGCCCGATACCAATACCTAAAATATCATAGATCGTTTGCATAGTTTAAAATTTTAGAAAGGCGATGATAAAAACGATGATGTAAAGGCGTAATGATTACGATTCAATGGTTGGTCTTGAATATTTGTTTAGTTGATTACCAAAGACAGGATTGTTTAAGAGAAGGTTGGGCTTTCCATTTCTACTATTACTACTACTACTTCTTCTTCTGTTGCCGCTGCTTACTTATTCTCCTCTCCTCTTTTTCTCGCTTGCTCTCTCTTCAACTTTTTTTCTTCTCTTCCTGATAAATAACCACAGATAAGTCAATGTAATGGTTAGCGAAGTATTTATCGAGATGGCTAATAGTGTCCTATTTAAGCCAATTTGGTGGTAACCAAATTGGAACAATAAGCAACAAACAACGACCCATTGAAGTATATAGACTAAGGTTACTTCTTTACTAAGCGTACTAAGTAACTTAATGAACCTACTATTTTTTGCGTTGGGTATTTGTAGTAGCAGATGACAGAGGTATAAAAAAATAAGCGCGGTGCCCATATGTATCAAACTGCCGCCCGGTCCAAGTCTGTAGAAATTTGTTTCCCAGTTAGACGGTTCAAAATGTTTTAGGGCAAGTCCTATAAGAATGATGATAGCCCCCAAAACTGCAATCCGATTATAAAACCGTTGCCGGAGAATATAATAACCAATGGCGAGGCCAAGTAGCGGATAGCAAAGCCAGGGGAACAAGGGAAAGAAACATGCAGGAGGCAATCCATTGATTAGATTAAGTGGTAATTGCCCTAGTAAATCATTTGTCTGTAACCGCCAGATAAAAGGTGCAGTGAAAATAATCAGCACAACCAATGCCATTGACCAATAGGCATAGTATTTACACCGATATAGCAGAGCACAGATAAAGTAAGCAAGAGCGGCCAATTGTAATATATCACCAATAAGCAATAACCGTATGGTCCCCTTAACGTTTTGCTCCATACCATTTTCCGTGTAAAGATTTGCCGGAATACCATCCCATAAGGTAGGCAATACAAATTTTAAAAAGTTGAGTAAGTAGCCTAGAAAAAAGAGCATCAAACACCTGAAAATAATTTGCCTGATTGTTTTCTTTCTACCCAGCGTAATGGCGATACCCATGGTGAGCATAAAGACAGGTGCGCCCGCTCCCTCAGCAACAAAAGCCATTATATCACCAAATAAGGAGCACCGAACCATTGTTGTTGAATAAAATAAAGTGCTGTGAATAGCGGGAAGTGTAAGCAAAGTAAGCCCCTTTGCCACGTCCAGCGTGACATTACGTGAAGTTGCCATAACGATTGATTTATATTTTACGAGTTGCTAACCAAGATTTTTTGAAAGCTGCCGCTCTCCTATTTACGCGTCTTTAGGGGATGCTTTTTCTCATAATCTTTTCTGACATACCTGTATAGGTTAGCGGTCTTATAAGACAGCTGAATAGTTTCTAAGAAATCAAACCCTGCCTGCTCCGCTAACCTGCAAGCGTGGATATTGGCTGCATCCGGCTCTACAAAGAGGTTATCGATGGTTAATATATAAAATAGAAAATCGAGCACGGTAAGTAGTGACTGATACGCAATGCCTTTCATATTCTTAATAACCGAAGGCGGTAATAGTCTGTAAGGACACATTAAAAGATGAAGACCATAGTCATTATTTTGAGCATCAAGATGCTGGGCTAGTTCTTCATCGTTTATTACCCGGTACACTTCTACAAAACCTACCGGGATATCATCTAAATACAACATAAAAAATAGATTAATAGAAGCCTCAAGCATTTCGTCATAGTAGGCCTTAAAAGATTTATAAGTACCCTGTAACTGCCAAAAACGAGCGGCATAAGGCTGATTGCACCATTTGTGTAACAACCGCCCATGCAAGGCTAGATGCATCGGTCTTAGCTGAAGCTTTTGCCGATTAAAATTCCTTTGATAAAAGGATGCTGTAAGTAATGATTGATCAGGTTTCTTCGGTAGGTCGTACGGACCAAATAACTCATTTAATTTTTTTTTCATAATTTCATAATTCAATTTGAAGTATATTTTTTTGTGGTGCTTTATCTCTTATTGACTGCAAGCTACTGGCAGTAATGAGTAATCATCTTGTCCGATAGGACATTTAATTTGTCTTTAAAGACGGACACTGAAAAATATCTTACCCTGATAGAATTTATAAGAAGGCGATGAAAGATGTCCTGATTGTTGTTGATGCCGGTAATCGTATCTAACGTCATTATTTTTTAACTCCTAATATTTTTTTTATGAAGGATCTTTTCGATATTCAATCAGACTTCGGTGATTATTTCGGCTTTGAAAATAGGGTGCACAAATCGTATAAAGGATTGATACTCCCTGGTAGTGAGCTATATTCTTTACATGGTGATTTTGGCAACATGGTTTTTCAGGGGATTTTTCGACCGCTTTATCATATTTGGTTCAGCAACTATGAAACCAGACAACGGCGTCATACGCTGAGTAGGGCTGCCTACGGATCAGTCGAATTAAGCATGCTTATTCGCAGTAATATTGCTTATAATCTGTGGCAGCCATCGGGTCGTGTGTTACATAAACAATCGCAGTTTAACCTGATACATTCCACCCATATGGAAAACAAAGCGCTGTTTGAAAAAGACTCTTTTTATACTACCTTGGATTACCACGCGCAACCTTTACTATTAGATATGTTATATCAGCAATATCCAGAAATCATGTATGATTTTCTAAATGAAATAGAAGCAGGTAGGAATGTATTATTTTATCCAAAACATTTATATGCGACGTTACCGATGCTGCAACTAGCCAGAACAATTACGGCTTTATTAGCAGAACCGATATTAGATACGTTTTTATTAGATACCAGTGTAATACTTTTATTTGGCTTTGCTATCAGATGCAGTTTAGAAATGTCATCTAAAAGATTTCGTTACGATCAAAAAAAAGAAATGGATGAAAAGTTAAACGCAGCGCTTGCAGCTTTACTTTCTGATTTAAAAAAATTTCGGGGTATTGCTTACTACGCCAGGATGGTGGGCATGAGCGCCACTTCCTTTAAGAAGCTTTTTCAACTCATTTTGAACGAAGGGCCTTATGGTGTTTGGAATAAGAATCGTATGAATGAGGTCTTTCAGGATGTAGTACATACTAATTTAACCTTTGATGATATAGCCATAAATCATGGTTTTGCAGGTGGGGATAGCTTAACGAAAGCGTTTAAGAAATACCATAAGGTTCCCCCCTCCTATTATCGTAAATAGTACGGATCATTTTTTATTTTTTTTATTTTTCTAAAATATGCAGAAACCTATTTATCCAAAATATAATCAATGAATAACAGATGACG
>NZ_JBNQGD010000083.1:0-17285 GCF_050436765.1 Arachidicoccus sp.
GGTCAGGACTTTAATATTGTGGACAAAGATGGTAATACGTTGCAAGAATTGGGTGACAGTGTTTTTACAATGAAGTTCCCACAAGCAAAGGCGGCATATGATACTATTTATGTAAAGCTGTTAAATAGTTCTATGCCCGGTTCCCGGACCATAAATATTGATATTTCCCTTAATCAGACACCCGAATATACGGTAGGAATATTTTCACAAGCGTATAGAAGACCAGTTCAAATAAATTAAGGCCACTGAGGTGGATCATTATTACAGAAATTTGAATTGTTGCATCAGGATCAGGTAGGAACACTGATTATCATCTGCAGCAAACGTTTTCTTAAACGTTTGCTGCTATTGTTGGTTCATCTAAGAAGCTTTTTCTTACAAGAATAATTTAAAAATGCAGGTCTTATACGTAGATCTATCTATTCTAATTTTAAAAGAATGAAAAATAATGCCGGTGTTATTATATGCAGGATCTTTAGCCTTTTTATTTTGTTGCAGTCTGTTTATTCGAACTTAAATGCACAAGAGCATATTCGATTGACGCAAAATTGGGAGTTTTTAAAAGAAGATTTGGGAAGCGTTTGGGAAGCCGTTAGACCTTATCAACCTGGAGATCCGCAAAGTGTTCCATTGTGGCAAAGAGTCACTCTTCCACACTGTTTTAATGCGAGGGATGCTGTTGACCCGGATGTGAACTATTACGAGGGCCCCGGATGGTATCGAACACAATTGGTTATTGATAACCCCTATAAGTCCGGACGCACATTATTGCATTTTGAAGGTGCGGGACAGAAAACAGAAGTATATGTTTTTATGACTAAGGTTGGCTCCCATGTAGGTGGTTATGATCAATGGACTGTGGATATGACGCGCGCAATAGATGATTTTTTAAAGTCGCCAGATAGCAAACGCTTTCATGGAAAAATTCCTATTGAAATTCGCTGCGATAATTCAAGAGACGTGGAGATGATACCTTCTGATATGGCTGACTTTACTATTTATGGAGGCTTATACAGAAATGTTGAAATACAATATGTACCCGCTATTTCATTAAATAAATTTCACGTAAATCCTATTGTAGAGGAAGACGGAAAAATCGGGAAGGTTTCTTTAAGCGCTTCATTTTATGACTCGTCTAAAATAGGTCTGGCGAACCTGCAAGTTGAAATATATGACCCTTATGGTAAAAGAGTGAGCAACATGTCAAAGCAATTACCTGTTGAATTAAATTATTTTGCTTCATTGGCGATAAAAAAACCTATTTTATGGTCGCCCACTGATCCTAAATTATATACAGTTAAAATTCTGTTGCACACAAATGAGGGTGACGAAGAAAGAATTATACATTTTGGTTTCAGGTATTTTAAGTTTATCACCCATGGTCCATTCTTACTGAATGGAAAAAGGCTTTTATTAAGAGGAACACATCGCCATCAAGACTGGGCGGGTGTTGGCGCTGCAGAGACTGACGAAATGGTTCGCCGTGAGTTTGAATTAATGAAAAATATGGGCGTAAATTTTATCCGTCTTGGGCATTACCAGCAATCTTCCTTTGTTTTAAACTTATGCGATAGCTTAGGCCTATTGGTTTGGGAGGAAATTCCATGGAACAGAGGCGGCCTGGGTAATTCAGTTTACAGGGGACAGGCAAGACGTATGCTCACTAATATGATTATGCAGCATTACAATCACCCTTCCATTATTATATGGAGTCTCGGTAATGAAATTGATTGGCCGGGAGATTTCCCCCAATATTATAAGGACAGTATTCGCAGCTTCTTAAAAGATCTGAATAACTTATCTCATCAATTGGACCCTGGCAGGGTAACGGCCATCCGTCGTTGTGACTTTTGTAGAGATATTGTGGATCTCTACTCTCCGTCAATATGGGCGGGTTGGTATAGTGGAATATATACGCAATATCGCACTGCTTCGAAAAGACAAATGGAAAGGGTTAAGCATTTTTTTCATGCCGAATGGGGTGCTGATGGCGTTGCAGGTCGTCATGCTGAGAATCCTTATAAAAATATAGGAGAAGTATCGACTACTAATGGCGTTGCAGAAAAAACAGGCGATGCTTCATTGACCGGTGGGGAAGCCCGGGTGTCAAAAGATGGTGATTGGTCGGAAACATATCAGTGTGATTTAATAGACTGGTATTTAAAGGAACAGGAAAATATGCCTTGGCTTACGGGAAGTGCTTACTGGATATTTAAAGATTTTGCGACACCATTGCGGCCTGACAATCCTATTGCGTATGTAAATACAAAGGGTGTCGTCCAACGTGATCTGACTCCCAAAGAATCTTATTATGTTTTTCAGTCTTATTGGAGCAGTAAACCCATGGTTCATATTTATGGGCATTCCTGGCCGGTCCGTTGGGGAGACGAAGGGGCAAAAAAGACGATAAAGGTATATTCCAATTGTACACAAGCAGAACTTTTTGTTGATGATAAAAGTTGGGGAATCAGAAAAAGAAATACGCAGGATTATCCGGCTTCCGGACTTCGCTGGCTGGTTCCATTGACCGGGGGTGAGCATCATTTTAAAGTAATTGCTCAAAAGGGTAATACGGTTGTGAGTGATGAGATTGTACAAGAATATCAAACGGCAAAATGGGGCAAACCCTCAAGGCTTTTACTTAAAGTAATGGCTATTAAAAATGATACGGCGACCATTGAAGCAAAATTATGCGATGCAAAAAATATATTGTGTTTAGATGCGAGAAATAAAGTTCGTTTTGGATTAACAGGCGATGGAGATTTACTTGATGATTTGGGTACTTCTTCCGGATCTCGGGTAGTAGAAATGTATAACGGAAGGGCCATTATAAAAGTTAAGCTAAATGAGGGGAAGAGCATGTTTAGTGTGGCTTCGGCGGGAATACCTACTAGTTTCACAACCTTATAATCAAAATAAATGAGATATTGTTTTTTTTTAGCGAGATGCCTGTGCTGTTTTTGCATAGTGTTCATTTCCAATGTTGGGTTTGCACAGACTGACGTATCTAGGTCATTTAAAGCATCTGCGGCTAAGATTTTGCGCAAGGAAATATTAAGGGAAGCAGATAGCGATCTATATTTAAAGCCCATAACTATCACCGCTTATAAAGCGAAAAGAAGTGAAGGGGGCAGGCACGAATTTTATTCGGAAGGTGATTATTGGTGGCCCAATCCTACAGATACTTCCGGGCCATACATACGAAAGGACGGAGAAACTAACCCCAATAATTTTGTTGCACATCGATTGGCACTTATTCGCTTTAGTAGAGTGATAGGTGCATTAGCCTCTGCCTATAAAATTACCGGTAATAAAAAGTACTTAGTACAGGCAGAGAAGCAATTAAATGCATGGTTTATTGATAAGGATAGCAAAATGAATCCAAATCTTCAATTTGCTCAAGCCATAAAGGGATTATATACCGGTCGGAGTATTGGAGTAATTGATGGGGTCCATTTAATGGAAGTAGCTCAAGGCACATTGGTAATGGAAAAAGACATGAACTCCGTCCTTGTTAAGGGTGTGAAAGATTGGTTTGCTCAATACATTCATTGGTTGATGACAAGTAAATATGGAAAAGATGAAATGAAAGAAAAAAACAATCACGGAACTTGCTATGTAATGCAATTGGCTTGTTTTGCAAAACTGACCGGTAATAAAGCTGTCCTTGATTTTTGTAGCAATCGTTTTAAGACAGTGCTTTTACCTAACCAAATGGCAGAAAATGGAAGCTTTCCCTTAGAATTGGCCCGTACAAAACCTTATAGCTATTCTATCTTTAATTTAGATGCCATGGTAACCATTTGTCAAATTATATCTACTAAGAAAAATGATCTTTGGGATTACCAAAGCACAGACGGAAAGAATATCAAAAAAGGGATTGAATATTTGTACCCATTTATTGCCGATAAATCTAAGTGGACTTTAAAACCGGATGTGATGTTTTGGAAGCAGTGGCCTGTTGCGCAACCAGCTCTATTATTTGGTGCCATTCATTTTGATAAAGCAAATTGGTTCGACACCTGGGCAAACCTTAACCATCATCCGAAAAACGAAGAAGTTATCAGAAATCTTCCCGTTAAATACCCACTTATCTGGATTCAATAATTGGTTTTACGATTCGTGGTCTGGAGAGGAGGGATTATAACATAGAAGGTTATAGCGTTTTTTCTAATGAATTTATAGCGGTTGAGAAACAAAGTTCGCAAACACATGTGTCCTTATAGCTGACATTTATTTTTTAGCATTTGTGGATTGTCTGGGATAGAGAAATTTGAGTGAAATTCTTTTTTTTTCAAAATATTTTTTGTCAAATGAATAAACGCGCTTAATTTTGCTAACGGTGTTAGAAAAAAAATAGGTTATGGGTATTGCGGAAAGAAAAATCAGACATAAAGAAAATGTAAAGTCCAATATTTTGGAAGTCGCATGGAAGATTGTGAAGGAAGAAGGCTGGCAGGCACTTTCTATGCGTAAGATTGCAGACGCGATAGAGTATAGCGCGCCCGTGATATATGGACATTTTGAAAATAAGGAGGCTATTTTATATGATTTGTCTATAGAGGCATTTGGTCAGCTGCAAAAGCTCCTTGAAATCGCAGCAAAGAAACATGCGGAACCACAGGCACAGCTAAAAGCCTATGCCGATACCTACTGGAACTTTGCATTTAAAAATAAGGAATACTATCAGTTAATGTATGGACTAGGTATACCATGTTGCGGTGCGGGAAAAATGAAGCCGGAAGTGAACACCTTTAGGGATTTTGTAGCGGAGGCCATTGAGAAGATCATGCTCCAAAAAGATTCTGATACCAGCGAACTCTGTTTTAAAACCTATGCCTTCTGGTCCGTATTGCACGGCTTAATTTCTATTATGCTGATGCGTGACTCGGACATAGATACCACCTTCAATAAGAAAGTAATGAACGATTCGGTGACTTCATTTATTAAAAATTTATAGGATTTTTTTTCTTTATTAATTAACGATGTTATAAATACTAACGATGTTAAGTTTTAACTATTAAAAATAAACAAACACAAACAATGGGAAATATGAAAAAGTATAAGAATGAATACTTGCTGGGTTTGATAGCTATTTCAATGATCGCTATATCAGGTTGCATTTCAAAATCGTCCGCCAATCAAACCTCTTCCATGCCGCCCCCGATATTGCCGGTGCTGGCATTACAAAGTGAAAACGTTCATACATACAAGGAGTTTACGGCTTCTTTGGAGGGTAGTAAGGACATTGAGCTCCGTCCGCAGGTAAGTGGAATCTTAACCAATATCTTCGTGGATGAAGGTGCTTATGTTCATAAAGGACAAGTCCTTTTTAAAATAGACAGCAGACCATACAACGAGCAAAAGAAGAGTGCCTACGCAGATTTGCTTGCCTCTAAAGCGGCGCTGCAAAGTGCAAAAATAAACGTGGACCGATTGCTGCCACTCGTAAAAAACAATGTTGTTTCTACGGTTCAACTTCAATCTGCCCAGGCTCAGTATGCGCAGGCTAAAGCGAATGTAGCGGTTGCACAAGCTGCCGTATCTTCTGCGGATATCAATGTTGGTTTTACTACGATTGAGGCACCTGCAGATGGCTATATCGGACGTATCCCCTACAAGACAGGAAGCCTGGTGGGAATAAATTCGCCCCAAGCGCTAACGGTGCTCTCCCAAACGAAACAAATATATGTTTACTTCTCCATGAGCGAAATAGATTTTCTGCATTTCAGCTCTTCGGTCCAAGGAAATACTTTGGCTGAAAAGATTGCGCATATACCGCCAGTAACACTTTTATTGGCTGATGATTCTGTCTATCCGCAAAAAGGTAAGGTGGAAATAGTGGAAGGACAGTTTGATAAGAATATGGGGGCCATTAGTTTTAGGGCAGTATTCCCGAATTCAAACGGGCTGTTGCGTTCAGGTAATACCGGCCGAATTCGTATCGCTGGTCAAGCCGTGGATGGAACGATTGTTCCGCAGGAAGCGACTTTCGAAATTCAGAATAAGACCTACGTTTTCGTTGTGGATGACAGTGACAAAGTGGCGAGTAAACAAATTGATATTGCGGAAAATTCCGGAAACTATTATGTGGTGACCAATGGTGTAAAGCCTAAGGACAAAATCGTCTATGCAGGATTTGAAAGGCTTTCGGATGGTACGGTGATTCAACCTAGGCAAATTTCTATGGACAGCTTGTTAAAGGTTTCTCCGGTGCAGTAACTGTCAAGGATCCATTTCTTTAAGGGAGGCAATAATGAAAAAGTGTTTACGACCTGCTAATCGTGGCACAGTGTGAAATTGGTTTCGCACAGCCAATTCTATGCCTGCTATTTATCTATCTCTAATAAAACAAAAAGATATTTTTTTATGCTAAAAAAATTTATTCAGCGACCGGTTCTTTCTACTGTCGTGTCGGCTATATTACTACTGCTGGGGCTGATTTCTTTGACTACTTTGCCTATTACACAGTTTCCTGATATTGCGCCACCAACGGTGCAGGTGACTGCGAGTTATCCAGGCGCCAGTGCAGAAACCGTTGCGCGTTCCGTAGCGAACCCTATTGAAGAGGCTGTAAATGGGGTGGAAAACATGACCTACATGACTTCCAACTCCAGCAACGACGGAAGCATGACTTTAAACGTTTATTTTAAACAAGGTACCGATCCGGACATTGACGCGGTTAATGTACAGAATAGGGTGTCAAAAGCGATGAGCCAGATTCCGCAGGAAGTGGTGCAAGCGGGCGTGTCTACGCAGAAACAGCAAAATAGTATTATCATGTTTGTTGCCTTGTCTAGCAGCGATACCAGCTATGATGAAGCATTCTTGCAAAACTATATCAAGATAAATCTTATTTCGCAATTGCAAAGGATACCAGGGGTGGGGCAGGCCCAGCCTTTTGGTAACAGGGAATATTCTATGCGCATTTGGCTAAGGCCTGATAGGCTAAACGCCTATGGCCTTTCGCCCCAGGATGTAAACAATGCTATTAAAGATCAAAGCCTGGAAGCAGCCCCCGGGCGGCTGGGACAACAAAGTAGTAAGGTATTTGAATATGTATTGAAGTACAAAGGAAAACTCAATACGCCCTCCGAATACGAAAATATCATTATCAAAGCGAACAGTGACGGCTCTGTCATTAAATTGAAGGATGTGGCGCGTGTTGAACTAGGTTCTTATAGCTATTCTTCTAACAGCAGGTTGAATGGTAACGCTACTTCCGGTGTCGCCATATTCCAAACAGCCGGCTCCAATGCCAATGATATTCTTACACTGGCGCAGAAACAGTTGGATCAATTTAATAAAGGATTACCAAAAGGACTCAAAACGACCATAATCTATAATTCAAAAGACTTTTTGGATTCCTCTATTCATCAGGTAATAGAGACTTTACTGGAAGCATTTATCCTGGTATTTATCGTTGTGTTTGTCTTCTTGCAGGATTTTCGTTCTACGTTGATACCGGCAATTGCGGTGCCTGTCGCAATAATCGGGACCTTCTTCTTTATGCAACTTTTTGGATTCAGTATCAACTTATTGACTTTGTTTGCATTGGTGTTAGCCATTGGGATAGTCGTCGATGATGCAATTGTCGTTGTGGAGGCTGTTCATGCGAAGATGGAGCAAACAGGTTTGCCGGCGCGCAAGGCAACAGAACACTCCATGAGTGAAATATCGGGTGCCATTATTTCGATTACGTTAGTCATGGCAGCGGTATTCATTCCCGTTGGCTTTATGAAAGGCCCGGCAGGTGTATTTTACAGGCAATTTGCATTTACCCTGGCAATTGCCATTCTAATCTCTGCCGTGAATGCACTTACACTCAGTCCTGCATTGTGTGCTTTGATCCTGAAAAATCCTCATACAGCGGAAAATGCGCATCAAAAGAAGGGATTCTTCGGAAGATTTTTTGTGGCGTTCAACGTGGGCTTCAAAGCAATGACAGTGCAATACACGCATGCTATAAAGTTTTTAATTAGAAGAAAGTGGGTAGCGATATCCGGATTGGTATTGGTAACCGCTGTTACTTTCTTTATGATAGAAAAAACACCCACCGGATTCATCCCGACAGAAGATCAGAGCTTCCTTTTATATGCGGTGAATACGCCCCCGGGAAGTTCTTTGGATAGGACACATAAAGCGATGGCTGCAATAGATAGCATCGTCAAAAAGCAACCTTTCGTACAAAATCATTATCAGGTGGATGGGTTAAACTTCATCACGAATGCCAATGCATCTTCTTATGGTGCCGGATTTATCCGGATGAAGCCGCGGGACGAACGTGGGCCGATAAAAAGTTTTGACCAGATAGCCGCGAGCATGACTCAGGAGGTTGCGCAAAAAGTAAAAGGCGCTGGCGCATTTTTCTTTACTTTTCCTACCATACAGGGATTTGGTAATGTAAGTGGCTTTGAATTTATGTTGCAAGACAGAGGCAATGGTTCTCTGGGTAAGCTGGACACTACAGCCCACCAGTTTATTGGCGCATTAATGAAGCGCAAAGAAATTGCTGCGGCCTTTACAACCTATTCTGCTGGCAATCCGCAATACCTGCTGGAGGTGGATAATGCAAAGGCGATGCAGCTTGGTGTAAGTGTTAGTGCTCTTTTGCAAACATTACAAACCGATTACGGAAGCAGTTTTATAGATGACTTTAACCGATTCGGTAAATATTATCGTGTGGTTGTGCAATCTGATGCACAGTATAGATTGAATACGGCATCTTTAGACAATATCTATGTGAAAAATGCAGCGGGATTGATGGTTCCGGCCAATGCATTAGTCAGCTTCAAGCGTGTTTACGGCCCCGAAACAGTCACCAGAAATAACCTCTATAATGCTGTAACTATCAATGGTACGCCGGCACCAGGCTATAGTACGGGGGACGCTATCAAAGCTATTGAACAAACGGCTGCACAAGTGTTGCCAAAATCTTACGGATACGAATGGACGGGTATGACAAGGGAAGAAATAAGCGCTGGTTCGCAGACAACAATCATCTTTATCATGAGTCTTGTTTTTGTATATTTCTTATTGTCTGCGCAATACGAAAGTTATATCCTTCCGTTGGCCATTGTCACCACAATTCCATTAGGGGTATTCGGTGTGATGCTGTTCATTAATCTATTTGGTATTGATAATAATATTTATGTGCAGGTATGTTTGATAATGCTGGTCGGGCTACTGGCGAAGAACGCGATTTTGATCGTTGAATTTGCGGTGCAGCGAAGGCGGGGCGGAATGCCTCTTTTTGCCGCCGCCCTGGAAGCTTCCAGGCTAAGGCTTCGCCCGATATTGATGACTTCATTTGCATTTATCGTTGGCTTGATTCCTTTGATGCGTGCCACTGGCGCTTCTGCATTGGGTAATCGTTCCATCGGTACAGGTGCGGTCGGGGGTATGCTCACCGGTGTCCTGTTTGGCATTTTTGCGATTCCTGTCTTATTCGTCATCTTTCAATATTTGCAAGAAAAGGTCGGGAAGAAAGATGCAAACAGTAGTAGCAAGATTGATATACACGAATAATGAAAATGATTAAATCTTTTGTTGAACGAAACGATGTATAGCGATGACGAACAAAGAAAAGTTTCGTTTAATATTTATACAATAAAAATTATCCAAGCATATGAACACCAAGAACAAGTTTTATTTCTTGACAATAATAGGGATTACTTTGTTTGCTTGCAATGTAACAAAGCCCTATCAACGGCCTGTTTTGAATTTGCCTCCACACTATAATGAAGTCGCATATAGTGACACGGCTACTATTGCAAATATTCCGTGGGCGGACTTCTTTACAGATACGACTTTAAAGTCCTTGATTAAAAAAGGCATCCAATATAATTTTGATTTGCAGCTCGCAGTTAAGCGCATTGAAATCGCAGGGCAACAATTGTTGCAAGCGAAGAATCTTGAGTTGCCAACCATTAATGGGGCGATAAATGGGCAATACAACCGTCCCTCAGAAAATAGTTTAAACGGGAGCTTTGCCGGACTTACGGGAAGCAAGCATTATGAAGACTATAGCATAGGACTCAGTCTTAGTTGGGAAGCCGATATATGGGGCAGATTGCGTAGCCAGAAAAAGGAGGCGCTACTGCAATATTTGCAAACTTATGAGGCCAAGAAAGCGGTGCAAACACAATTGGTGACAGACATCGCGAATGGATATTATAATTTGCTCATGTTGGATGAACAATTGCGTATTGCTGATTCAAGCCTCGCTTTAGCTGAGAATACTTTAGCGCAGACACAGTTATTAAAGCAAGCTGGTGAATCTACTTCTTTGTCGGTGGAACAGACGAAGGCACAAATGGAAACAGTCGCTTTGCTGGTTCCCCAATTGCAGGAAAAATTAACGTTGCAGGAAAATGCTTTAAGTATGCTTACCGGACAATTCCCAGAAAGTATTGCCAGGTATTCGCGACTATCGGCTATTCAAATACCACAAAAATTAATGATCGGGATTCCTGCCGCGCTGTTAAGTCATCGTCCTGATGTGCGTTCTGCTGAGATGGATGTTGAGATAGCTAACCAGCAGGTCGGTATAACACAAGCAAATATGTATCCGAATCTGAACATCACTGCCAACGGTGGTTTGGAATCTTTAAAAACAAGTAATTGGTTCAATATACCAGGTTCCTTGTTCGGAATTGTAAGCGGTTCATTGGTGCAACCGATACTTAACCAAAGAAAACTAAAAACAGATTACGAAGTCGCAAAAAGTCAAAGAGCACAAGCGGTGATAAAATTTCGTCTGTCAGTCCTCGGCGCTGTCACCGATGTTTCTAATGCTTTGGTGCAATTGAATAAGCTTGGTGAGCAAGAGAAAATAGCATCAGCGCAAGCTGCTACCTTGTCGAAGGCGACCAATAACGCATCCCTGTTATACAAAAGCGGTATGGCAAATTATCTTGAAGTAATTACTGCACAAAACAATTCGCTACAAGCGCAACTAAATCTGGCTTCGACTCATTGTCTGCAATTAATTGCTGCTGTGAACTTATATAGAAGTGTGGGTGGCGGTTTCCAGTAATTTTTTTCATTTAACAATTATCAAATTAAATTAAACCAAATGGGCAAATTAGAAAGCAAAGTCGCCATAGTTACGGGCGCGTCAAAAGGGATAGGGGCATCTATAGCAAAACGTTTTGCTGCCGAAGGTGCAAAGGTCGTTGTTAATTATGCCTCTAGCAAGGAGGGTGCTGATACGGTCGTAAAAGCTATTACAGATAATGGTGGTATAGCAATTGCTGTACAGGGCGATGTTGCCAAAGAAGCTGATATCACAAGACTGTTTGAACAAACGATGAAGGTATTTGGTTCTTTAGACATTCTTGTAAACAACGCGGGCATTTATCAATTCGCACCAATTGAATTGGTGTCGGAAGCGTCATTTCATCAGCATTTCAACATCAATGTTTTGGGTTCTTTGCTGACAACCCGTGAAGCCGTAAAGTTGTTTGGCGAAAAAGGCGGCAATATTATCAATATCAGTTCGGGCGTTAGTAATACACCTATTGCATCGGCTTCGGTCTATTCTGCTACTAAAGCCGCACTCGACGCTATTACCATTGCATTATCAAAAGAGCTGGGTGGAAAAGGTATTCGTGTCAATTCCATTTTACCCGGCGGTGTGGACACGGAAGGTGGACGCAGCGGTGGCATAATAGGCAGTGAATTTGAAGCGAAGATGATTGAGAATACACCACTTGGGCGTATTGGTCAGCCGGAAGATATAGCGAAAGTTGCTGTATTCCTTGCTTCAGAAGATGCGGGTTGGGTAACCGGAGAAAAAGTGACTGTCTCTGGCGGCATTTATGGTCTATAAAATCTCTTGGCACTGGCCAATTCATATATACCAACAAAAAGCATCGTGAAATTTCTCACGATGCTTTTTTGGATAGTGCGACCTGCATGGTGGATTTCTGGGGAGGAAAGACCTCTATTGGTCGGGTAAGAGGAACAATTAGCCGAGCGGCAAGGGTGTCCTGGGCGACTAGGAATCTGAAGGAAGTCGCAGGCAAAGCGCTGACACGACGCACAGGAATCGTATGAGGCTGTTTATCTCGATCAGGAGGCTATTATCTCTAAAGTCCGGTACTTACACGGCATGGTAGGCAGTAGATACAAAAACTTGCTCTCTCTCTTTTGTTATAGAAAAAGTGTAGAGAAAAATCAGTTCATTTTAACGGACTTATTTACTTACTGTGGTTGTGCAACTTCGGATAAATCATCTATAAAGGCCATTGCATCGGGGAAACAAGCTAATTTTATTCTCTAATACAATAGTATTAAAAATGTGGGAATAGTAAAGCAATATGTAACACCCTACGGTAATTTTGCAAGGGCCGATAAATATGAAATTATTTTTGACGTGCATGTAATTGCTCCTAGATCAGATCCGAAAGACTTTGAAGAAATGTATGAAGACGAAATAGGTAAAAGGGTAAAGAACCTGGTTGATGATAACGAGAATAATAAAGGGTATTATATCGACTCCGTAAGCGAGTGGGTAAATTTAGTGAACAAATATCACTCACGAGAAAGATGCGCAATGGTAGTATTTCGTAAAAAAAACTAATTGCTACCTAATTATCTGTTTAGCTTATGGCTCTCTCTTTTTCCGTGTTTAGGTTGACGAGATTGCAAAAAAAAATGTTATTCTAAATTTCTTGCCGCTAACGAATTGTTGGAAAAAATTAAGTTAAGACTAGTTCAAGATCAGTTTTGAATTGTCTACTAGGAGAAATAGATAGATGCCATGATTAATAAAGTGAGAATTCAATTTCTTTTACAGCGATATTGGGTTAAAATATGCGCTGATATAGTCATTGTTAAAAACCTTCGTAAATTCGTTGTTGAAAGATCGTTTTCACCCTATCGAGACCATAGCATTATCAGGTGTCCTGCATAAGAAAATAAGTTGTACCGATGCGGCCAAAAATTCAATAAGCGCTACCGTTTTGGTTATATGTGCCTCGCCGCTTGGAAATAAATTTTTTAAGTCATGGGCATATTCAAAATGACTTCATGCAAACATTTTTATGATAAATATTTGATGCGAGACTTTAAGTTATATTCTAATGAACAGCTTTGCGCGTTACTACAAAGTAGTGATGAAGGGGCTTTTACTGAAATATTCTTTAGATATGACAGGCGTATTTATATGTTTACGCTAAAGATGGTAAAGGACCACACTGTTGCCACTGATCTGACCCAGGAAGTATTCATAAGAATCTGGCGAAAAAGGGAACAGTTGACAGGGATACAAAACATGGAAGCTTATATCTTTACTATCGCCGCCAACCTCACGCTAAATCAGATTAAAAAAAGTTTAAGAGAACGCCAAATAAAGGAAATACTTCAAATGCATGAGCAATCCAGTAATGATTATAATGCAGACAACTCGTTGCTCTTACATGATAGTGAGGCCTTAATTTCGGAAATTGTAGCGGCGCTTCCACCCCAACAAAAACGCATTTACCAATTAAGTAGAGAACAGGGGCTAAATTATAACGAGATTTCTGCAACCATGAAAATCTCCTCCAATACCGTACGTAATCACTTGGTCAAAGCCTTGCATACCATTCGTGTTAATATAGAAAAACAAGACCAGATCCTGCTGTTTTTACTATTAATGTTTTATTTCCATTGAAAAAATTGATATAGCACTAGTTCTACATCAAATTTGGTTTGTCTACTATAAGAAATCAGTAGATGACATGAATAATAAAGAGAGAATAGCGTATCTTTTACAGCGTTATAGTGAAGCAGAAGCCACTCCGGCGGAATTAGAAGAGCTGCATTATAGACTAAATAACCCTGTGCAAGAACTTTGGGCTAATGATTGGCTATTAACCCAACTACAGCATTCTTCTGCTTCGCCGGGTTCCGATAAGCAACGCTTAGCATTTATTCTTCAACAAATCCGCAAACAAAAACGACCAGCAGAAGGTACTAAAATGAGATTTTGGCTTCGACGTAAATGGCCAATCGCCGCTGCCGCAGTGATCATCGCATTTACAGGAATTTATTACTTGTTATTTTTAAATCAGCCTTCCAAAAAAGCGCAGCAGAATACGATAGCTATTAATAGCGCTATATTGCCCGGTCATAGCGGCGCGATACTTCATTTGTCTAACGGGAAAATGATCAGGCTCGATAGCGTTAAAAATGGCAATTTGGCCTCTTTAGAAAATGTAAAGGTTATTAAGAAAAATGGGGCACTTCAATACATAGGAGCTGCTAATAAAATGGTATACAATACCATTACAACTGATCGGGGGCGTCAATGGCAACTCACCTTATCTGATGGCACAAAAGTGTGGCTAAATGCGGAAAGCTCTATCCGTTATCCTCTTTCTTTTAACGGCAAAGAGCGGGTCGTAGCAATTACAGGGGAAGCTTATTTCGAGGTAGCACACAATGATCGGCAACCTTTCAGGGTGGAGGTAAATAATCAAGTTATTGAAGACATTGGAACAACTTTTAATATTAATGCTTATAAAGAAAATCATCAGGTATTGACAACCTTATTAAGCGGCGCATTAAGAGTTCGTTTAGGGGATCAGGCTGCTTTATTGAAACCTGGCTGGCAAGCACAGGCAGATAAATATATACACCTCAAGTTTGATGTAAATACGGATGCAGTGATTGCATGGAAAAACGACCTATTTCAATTTGATAATGCAGATTTGACGACCATTATGAATCAAATAGGCCGGTGGTATAATGTTAGCGTCGCCTACAAAGGAAATCTCAGATCACGCTTTTTTTCGGGAAAAATTCCCAGGGACATGCCGCTTGCTGATGTCTTGAAGATTCTGCAGCAATTGGGAGTGCATTTTGAAGTTCAGCATGAACCGGTAAATGCAGCAATGGCAGGAAGAATAGTTGTTTTGCCTTAGGATTTAACACATAGGATATTATCCATTAAAAAGCCGAAAGTGAGCTCAAGCACCTTCGGCGAATTTGGATTGCTCAATAAATAAAGTTTTAGGAAGATTCATTGTTTCACCCAAACAAAACAAAAGTATGCCTTTAAATCATTTTGACAAAAAAGTGAAGCCGATAATGGGCGGCACTCAAGTCACAATTAACAAAAAATGGCTTAAAATGAAATTAACAGCCTTTTTTTTGACTATCATATGCCTGCAAGCGTCGGCAAATACCGCTGGTCAGAAAATAACTATTTCTGCGAAGAAAGCCTCATTTGAAAAAGTAATTACAAGTATTGAAAAAGCGAGTGGATGCGATTTTATTTATGATCAATCATCGCTGAAACTGGCCCTGTCACCTGTATCCATCAATTTAAAAGATGTGAGCCTGGAAGAGGCCTTACATAGATTTTTTGAACAACAACCTCGTCTCACTTACTCAAAAATTGGAAAGGTGGTCGTTATTAAGGAAAAGCCCTTTGTAGTAGATCCGAAAATTATTAAATCTGATTTTCTTATTCTTCCCATTAAACACATAGTCGTACACGTCTCTGATACAACCGGGGCGCCTTTGGAAAATGCCAGTGTTTTGGTCGAGGGGACCAGCTCGGGTGGAAAGACAGATAAAAGTGGCAATGCATCCTTAGACAATGTTCCGAATGCAGGCACTTTGGTCATTAGCTACATAGGATATAAAACGGAGCGGATCACTATAGATGCCCGCACTCAGTTCAATGTTCAATTGCATCCTTTGCCATCAGCATTAAACGATTTTGTCGTCGTGGGTTATGGCGTTCAAAAGAAAGCGACCTTAACTGGATCTGTAGTGGAAGTAAAAGGGGAGGACATTACAAAGAGCCCGGCAATCAACATTGCTAGTTCGCTTGCAGGACAATTGCCGGGAGTGATTATCAATTCTTCCACAGGTGAACCTGGCCGGGATAATCCGTCTATTTATATCAGGGGTATGAGCACAACTGGTAATACCTCTCCGCTTGTTATTATTGATGGTGTAGAAAGAGGCGGACTCGGGCAACTTAATCCAAATGATATAGAAAGCATTTCTGTTTTAAAAGATGCTTCAGCTGCCATTTATGGCGCGGAGGCAGCTAATGGAGTCATATTAGTGACGACGAAAAAGGGGACTCCGGGTTCTGCACCTAGAATTAATTTCTCCTATGACGAGGGGATCAGCCAACCAACCAGAAACCCCAAAATGGCAGATTCTTATACTTTTGCGCAGGTGTCTAACGAGATTAATGCGCAGCAGGGTTTGTCACCGGCCTACTCTGACAGCGCGCTACAGAAATACAAAGCGGGCAACGATCCCAATTACCCGAATACTGATTGGTATAAATTTATTGTCAAGAATTGGACTCCGCAACATAGGGCTAATTTATCTGTTTCGGGCGGTAAAAATGGGACAACCTATTTTCTTTCCTTTGGTCAGGTCTACCAAGATGGACAATACCACAACGGCTCTGAGAATATAAAGCAATATAACCTTAGGGCAAATATTGATGTTCAGGTGACAAAAAATCTAAAGGTTGGTGTGAATTTGGCAGGCAGGGTAGATAATAATCACTATCCGTCTACGGATGCCCCTTATCGGAGCGCTAATGAACTTAACAGTCATATTTTTCTTTACCAACCCAATTGGCAGCCATACTGGCCGGGCACCAAAGAGCTTCAGCCACTTAGAGGAAGCGAAAACATTCTCAACTGGGTAAATGATAATGCCGGCTATCAGAATCAAAAGGTAAACACTTTTCAAAGCACCGGCTACTTTAATTGGCAATTGCCCTGGGTAAAAGGCTTATCCGTTGAAGGTAGCGGTAGTTATGATCCCAATAGCACTTTTGTAAAAACCTTCGTGACACCGGACTTTGTTTATTACAAGGATGCTACTACCGGTGCATTGACCCAAGGTCGGACGGGCGTTGGCGTAGATCAAGCTACACTGGATGATAACATATCGCTTGGCTCCCTGCTATATTTGACGACCAAAATTCATTATGAGCGCAAATTTGGACTCCATAGTATTAAAGCATTTGTAGGTTATGAACAAACTTCTACCTATAGCAATTTTGATGAGGCTTATAGAAGCAATTTTGCTTCAACTGTCTTACCGCAGATATTTGCTGGAAGCAGCAATCCAACGCAGCAATCCAATAATGGTTCGGCTTCTCAAACTGCCAGAAAGAGCGAATTTGGAAGGATTAATTATGATTATGCCGGAAAATATTTAGCAGAATTTACCATGCGGCGCGATGGATCGCCCAATTTTCCGAGACTGTAATTTAAACTGTGTCATATCATAATATTTTGTAATTTTAAATTGAT
>NZ_JBNQGD010000084.1:0-14633 GCF_050436765.1 Arachidicoccus sp.
GTTTCAGCTGATGGGCTGTCTTCTGACTCTGTGAAAATACGTACTAAATAAAAATATTTCTAATCATTAAAAAAATAGAATGCAAAATTTAAATCAAAAAACCAGAAGAAGCTTCCTTAGAAATGTAACGCTAGGAAGTGTCGCCGCTATCTGTCTTCCCGATATTGTTTCCGCCGCCTTTGCCGAAACAAAACCCAAAAGAGTTAGTTTGAATAAAACTGATATTATTCTCTTTCAAGGTGATTCTATTACAGATTTTCATAGAAAAAAATCTGACTTAGCGGCTAATTCGCCAGCAGCTCTAGGTCAAGGATATGTGTTTAATGCAGGTGCAGAATTACTATTAAAATATCCTGAGGATAATTTGAAAATTTACAACAGAGGCGTCAGCGGCAATAAAGTTTATCAGTTAGCCGACAGATGGGATAACGATTGTATAGCGTTAAAGCCAGATGTATTAAGTATTTTGGTAGGCGTAAATGACTTCTGGCATACATTAGTTAACGGATATAAAGGAACGGTAAAGACCTATCATGACGATTATATTAATTTGTTAGAAAGAACAAAAAAACAATTACCTGATGTTCGCTTAATTTTGGGTGAGCCGTATGCTATTCCAGGCGTAAAATCAGTTGATGCAAAATGGTATCCTGTTTTTAAAGATTATCAGGCAGTTGCAAAAGAAATTGCGCAAAAATTTGACGCAACATTTATTCCCTATCAAAGTATCTATGATAAAGCTTTAAAACAAGCGCCGGGCGCTTATTGGACTATTGATGGTGTGCACCCTAGCTTGGCGGGTGCAGGATTAATGGCACAAGCGTGGTTGGAGGCGGTTAAATGACAACTGAAGTTGGCTTAGCTGGCATCTCAAATAGGTTAGCAACTCAGGTATTTTTTCTTATATTCATAAGGTGTAATGCCTGTAATCTTTTTGAAGTGCCTATAGAAATTGGAAATATTGTTGAAGCCACATTCGTAACAAATAATATTGGTAGGAAAACGGTCTTCAATTAAGAGTTTGCAGGCTTGACCTACGCGAATTTCATTGAGAAAGTTGTAATAAGTTTTTTTGGTCATTGATTTGAAATACCTGCAAAATGAAGTAACACTTAGGTGACTGATAGAAGAGATCTCTTCTAAGGAAATTTCTTTTTTATAATTAGATAATGTATAAGTACATATCTCATTTAATCGTTCTTTGTCATATTCATTTTTATTCTGGAGCGATTCTGGCTGAGAAGAAATGCTGGTAAGCTCAGAACATTCAGCGATGATTTTAAGGATTGAAAGCAGCAATATGATGCGTTCGAGATTGGAACTTTTAGGTACGGCACGCATAAGTTTTGCAACTTTCTCTCTTGTTTTTCCTGATAATAATAAACCTGCTTTAGCTTTTTCAAAAAGTCGAGGCAGCAAGTACGCCTCAGGCAAGCTCAATAGATCTTTCCCCAGGCAGTCAGGACGAAAGTGTATAACTAGTGATTCTGCGTTAAAGAAGGATTCTCCTTTTACAGTCATCTCTTTGTATCGCCAGGAATGTGGTAAATTTTCGCCCAGTAATATTATTTCACCTTCAGAAAATGAACTTATATTATTACCAATATATCTAGTACCACAGCCCTTGATAATGTAGACCAACTCCATTTCGGGGTGATAATGAAAAGATGAGCCCAACTGCGGTGTATTATCTTGTCGAACGATGTATGAGTTATGCGTTAATAACGGGATCTTATGGAATTGGGGTTTCATTTATGTTCAAGATTTTTATAACCAATCTTTGTATTCTATTATTGAACTCTTTTTTTAAGATTTTTTTAATTATGCAGTAAACAAATTTAAGCATTCGAGGTGGCGAAAAAAAGTAAATTTTATGCAATCGATACCGGGAAATTGAATTTTATTTATGGTATAGACCTCAAAGGACTGGATCTTTTTGATAAGTGTGGGCCTGTTATTCTTAAAATAACCGAGAATTTTTCAAAATGGTGGAGCGTGTTGGTTTACCCCGGATCGATTTTCTGGCCTACTTCGTTGACCATTCGTGAAAAAAGCAACCTTCGCAACAATTTTGGGATTGGATATTTAGCAATAAGAAAAGAAAATGATAGAGAAAAAAGTTAAAAAATATAGCTTTGTTTTTGCCTTTTTACTGATGTTACAAAGCAATGTTTTTGCACAAAACAGTGTAAATGGTTTTAATAATTCCAAACCTTGGGTTTTCTGGTATTGGATGAAGGCAAGCGTTTCCGAAGAGGGAATAAAGGCCGATTTATTAGCGATGAAAAAGCAAGGTATGGAAGGTGCTTACCTGATGCCTATTTTTGGAAAACCAGATTCTTTGTTGATACAACCTGTAGCGGAACAATTAAGCCCCCTTTGGTGGCATGATGTAGAATATGCGACAAAAATTGCAGATAGCATTGATTTTAAATTAGCGTTTGCTGCAAGCGATGGTTTTGCGACGGCTGGCGGTCCATGGATTACGCCAAATCTATCCATGCAAAAAGTTGTTTGGTCAGAAACAAATATTAAAGGCGGAAGAAAGTTTGATGATACACTTGCCCAACCCCAAACAATTGCGCATTATTATAAGGACATTGCGCTGTATGCTTTTCCTACGCCACATAATGAAGCAATTTCTACCAATACAATAAAACCAAAGGTGTCGACCAGCATTGCTGGAGAAAACGCCGATTATTTAATAGACCCAAAGAATACAAAAACGTTTTCTAGTAAAGTGGACTGTTGGATTCAATACGCATTTGAGAAGCCATTTCCCTGTAATTCAATAATAATAGATATTTCGAGTGTTAATCATCAAGCTAAAAGATGGTTGATTAAGGTGAGTGATGATGGAGTACATTTTCATTCCATTGGTCGCTTAAAACCATCTCGTAGCGGTTGGCAAGATTATGTTGCCGAAATTACCTATACGATAAAACCGGTTACAGCAAAATATTATCGCTTTTATTATAACCCAGAAAATTCAGAGCCTGGTGCAGAGGATTTAGATGATGCAAAGTGGTCGCCAAGATTAAAGATTAGAAGGCTACAATTATTTGGGGCCGCACGTATAAATCAAATAGAGGGGAAGAATGGCTCCATTTGGAGAATAGCCAATAGAACTACTTCAGCAGAGATCCCCAATAGTAAATGTATTTTGTTGAACAAGATCATTAATATTTCTTCCTATTTTAAAAATGGGAGATTAGCTTGGAATGTTCCTAAAGGCGATTGGACTATTTTGCGCATGGGGCATACTTCTACAGGACAAACGAACGCTACAGGGGGCGGTGCTTTAGGACTCGAATGCAATAAATTAAGTTCAAAAGCTGTTACATTCCAATTTGACAATTGGTTTAAAAGGATTTATGATAAAATGGGGAAGCAGACATCCCGAAAGGTCATTAAAATATTTCATGAAGATAGTTGGGAATGTGGAAGTCAAAACTGGACTCCTGATTTTATTCGGGAGTTCAAACGCAGAAGGGGCTACGATCCCACACCTTATCTACCTGTAATGGCGGGGTTTCCTGTGGGAAGTGCCGACCTGTCTGAAAGATTTTTATACGATGTCCGGACCACTATTTCAGATTTATTAAACGATAATTTCTTTGGTACGCTGGCGAAATTGGCGCACCAAAATAATTGTGTATTTAGTTCTGAAAGTATTGCGCCTATTATGCTTGGTGATGCCATGCAACATTATGGAAAAGTAGATATTCCTATGGGTGAATATTGGTTGCACAGCCCAACACATGACAAGCCCAATGATGTGTTAGATGCCATTTCCGGTGGACATATTTATGGGAAAAATATTATCCAGTCCGAAGCCTTTACAGAACTCAGAAATGAGTGGAATGAATATCCGGGGATGGTAAAAACTTTGCAAGATAGAAATTACGCGCTGGGTATAAATCGTTTGGTATTTCATGTGTTTACTGAAAATCCCTGGTTAAATATAAAACCGGGTATGACGCTAGGTGGAGTTGGTTTATTTTTTCAACGTGATCAAACTTGGTGGAATCAGGCGAAGGCCTGGGTAAATTACACCACACGTTGTCAGAACTTATTACAACAAGGTCATCCAGTCACGGATATTGCTGTTTTTAATGGCTTTGAAATGCCGAGAAGAGCCGTTTTGCCAGATAGACTAGTATCGACTATACCAGGAATATTTGGTCTAAATCGTATAGAAACAGAGCAAAAAAGACTGGCGAATAAAGGTAATCCAACGCAGAATATTCCAGACGGTGTAAAGTCTGAAAAAAATACCTTTAATCCCGCTAACTGGGTAAATGCATTGAATGGTTATCATTATGACACATTTAATGAAGATGCTTTATTAAATCTGGCTTCTGTAAAAAATGGGAATATTGTTTTGTCGACCGGCGGATCCTATTCTTTATTGATTTTGCCGCGACTCTCAAAGATGCAGCCGGACGAGCGGATGTCTTTGCCAATAGCAGAAAAGCTTTTACAATTAATAAGCGGTGGTGCAACTGTTTTATTGGATGAAATGCCCGAGCAAACGCCGGGTTTATTAAACTATTCAAGTAATGACCTCAGGCTGAAAAATATCATAAACGAAATCTATAAAAATGATAAAAAATCATTCATGAAAAAAATAGGAAAAGGAAGGGTTTTATTTGCTCCCTATAGGCTATCTGATTTTGATTCTATTGGACTGTATAGGGATGCAACATTTAGAAATCAAGATGCTTCTTTTGCTTCTGGTATTGCTTGGAATCATCGGAGAGTAGATGGGGTAAAAGATATTTATTTTATTTCCAATCAAAAAGATAGCGCAAGAATTGTGAATGTCTCGTTACGTGTTTCAGGTGAGATTCCCGAACTCTATGATGCAGTTTCAGATAGGACTCAGCAGCTCAGTGAGTGGCAGGATGACGGTATTTCTACGGTTATTCCAATAAAATTAGCGCCGAATGCTTCGGTATTTATTATCTTAAAAAAAGGAAATAAAGGTCTTTCTAAAAGTATTCATAAAAACTGGCTTGAATACACCCGGATAAAGGATTTAAGCAATGATTGGACGGTTGCTTTTGCACGTCAAAATAGTAACCTAAAAATGCCGATAAAATTTGATAGATTGACCAGTTGGAGCGAGAGCAAAATGGATGCGGTTCGCTATTATTCCGGTACCGCACGTTATTTTAAATCCTTTGATTACAATGAAAAAAATGCTAACGACAATAATATTTGGCTTTCGTTCGATGAAGTGGATAACATTGCCACCGTCAAAATTAATGGCATTGATTGTGGAACTATTTGGACCTATCCTTACAAGGTAAATATATCTAAAGCGATAAGATCTGGTAAAAATACCGTTGAAATTGACGTCACAAATACTTGGGCAAACAGGTTAATAAGAGATCATGAATTGCCAAAGAAAGACAAAGAAACCTGGACGACCGCTCCTTATTATTTAGCTGGGAAATTGCTTTTACCAGCAGGTTTGATAGGGCACGGCGTAATTGAACTGTCTAGGTAAAAAGAATTGTAAATTTAAAAAAGTAAGAATCACATGAAAATTATTAGATTATTCACTGTCACGTGTTTTGTCGTTTTTGTATCGTTCTTTTGTAATAAAGTTGTGGCGCAGGCTGCCGGAATCACAAATACGAGTGTCAGCCCTTATGCGAAATTGCATAGTGTTCCAATGGGGGACGTTAAATGGACCAATGGCTTCTGGGCCGACCGATTCCAGGTTTGTAAAGACTCTATGATTTTGAATATGTGGCAACTATTAGATAATCCAGATACGCTGCATCATGCTTTTAGAAATTTTCAAATAGCAGCAGGACTGGCAAGTGGAAATCATTATGGTGCGCCTTTTATGGATGGCGACTTCTACAAATGGCTGGAAAGTGTGGCTGCGATTTATTCGGTTACAAAAAGCAAACGATTAGACAGTTTGATGACTTATGTTATTAATGTAATTGTAAAAGCGCAAAGAAAAGATGGATATATTCACACGCCTGTATTAATTGCCGAGAAAAATAATGATATTTCTCAAAAAGAACTTCAAACGAATCTTAGCTTCGAAGATTATAATATGGGGCATTTAATGACTGCAGCTTGCGTTTATTATAGAGCAACCGGGAAAAAGTCCTTGTTGAATGCTGCCGAAAAAGCAGCTGATTTCTTATCTAACTATTACAAAATAATTCCATCAGGATTAGCACGTACGGCCATTTGCCCTTCCCATTACATGGGGCTTGTGGAATTATATCGAACTACAAGAGATCCTAAATATTTGGCTTTGGCAGAGCGGCTTTTAAACTTAAGAGACTCCGTAAAAAATGGCGCAGATCAGAATCAGGATAGGATTCCATTTCGTCAGCAAACCAGGGCAATGGGGCATGCCGTGCGCGCCAATTATTTATATGCTGGTGCTGCTGACTTGTATATGGAGACAGGTGATAAGACATTGTTGAATCCTTTAATGAAAATATGGAAAGATGTGGTATATAGAAAAATGTATATAACCGGGGGGTGTGGTGCTTTATATGACGGCGTCTCACCAGACGGGACCACTTATGATCAGGCGAGTATTCAGCAGGTGCACCAGGCATATGGAAGAGATTATCAATTGCCTAATTTTACTGCGCATGACGAAACTTGCGCTAATATTGGCAATGTTCTATGGAATTGGAGGATGTTGCAAATTACAGGAAATGAAAAATATGCTGATGTAATGGAGCTTGCTTTGTATAACAGTGTTTTGTCAGGTATTAGTCTAAATGGAAAGAGTTTCCTGTATTCAAATCCGCTCGCGTTTAATAAGTTGGTGCCCTTCCATTTAAGATGGACATCCAAAATTCGAGATCCATATATTGGGTTGTCTTTCTGTTGCCCACCCAACGTCGTCCGCACCATTGCTGAAGTCAATGATTATCTGTACAGTTTATGTGAGGATGGAATTTATTTTAATCTTTATGGCGGGAATCAGCTTTCAACAAAATTAAAAGACGGCACTACTCTGGAGCTTTCGGAAACAACCAACTATCCTTGGGATGGAAATATTGCCATTGTATTAAAGAAAGTGCCAAAGCGCGCTTATTGCGTTTGTCTAAGAATCCCCCAATGGTGCGAAAGTGCTTCCATTAAAATAAATGGAAAAAATTATAACGAGCCTATTCATTCAGGCTCTTATGTAAAAATTAATCGGGTCTGGCAGGCAAAGGATAAAATAGAATTATCGCTACCGATGCCTGTGAAATTAATGCAGTCAAATCCGTTGGTAGAAAACACTAGAAACCAAGTGGCTATCAAGCGTGGGCCTATTGTTTATTGTTTAGAGTCTGTGGATTTGCCGCTTGGCGACAATATTTTGAACGTTGCCATTGATAAAAATGAACAATGGAAAAAAGATATGATTCAAATGAATAACACGCCTATACTTTCCCTAAAAACAAATGCTACGCTATTGCCCCGACAAAATTGGAGCAATGCATTATATCATTCGGTTTCTGAAAAGAAATCGACACCCATTTCCATAAGAATGGTTCCTTATTTTTCTTGGGCGAATAGAGGCAAGGATGATATGACAGTCTGGATGCCTTTTAGAGGAAACTGATTATTGCATACTGCCATAAGAGAGAATGAAGAAGGATGTGCCTAAAACAATTAAAGCGATGATTAACGTTGCGTAAGTTTTCTTAGAAACATTTCTCCATTCTTTCATGGCCAGACCAACAAGGAAGCTGAAAAATATAAGCATAGACATATGTATAACCCAACTTGCAAATTGGAATCTGCCCATTTTTACATGTCCCAGGCCATAAAAGAAGAACTGCATACACCAAAGAATACCGCCGAATGCGGCCCATAAGAAGTTTTTAAATAAGGTAGATTTGGGAATATTACTTTTAGGGGTAAGCTCTACAAGGTTTTTTTGTTTGATACCTAAACAAGTAAACCAGATAGCATTTACAACAAAACAACCGGCAGTAGCAATGATAAGTTTCGCATTATCTTCATAAATCCCTGCTCCCTTTTTTGCGGCTAAGTCAGCAACAGGTTGCCCAATTTCCAGTGCGATATTAAATACGCCCGATAGAATACCGGCAACGGTAGCTAGCATAAACCCTTTTTTCATACTGAATTTTCCTTGGTTGTCAGCCGAAATTTCTTTTTCTTTTTTAAAGCCAGCCATTCCGCAAAGCCCGACACCAACAAGCGCGATGACCATCCCAAATAAAATAATGCCACCGCCACTTTGCTGAAAGTAACTGATTAAAGTTCCTTTAATTATTAATGGTAACACCGTCCCCAAAACGGCCGAAAGTCCAATAGAAATGGCATAGGTAAGCGAATAACCAATATACCGGGTAGCAAATCCAAATGACATTCCGCCAAAGCCATACATTCCTCCCAATAAAAAGGTAAGCCAAAGAATGCTGTTTGATGATTGTTTGATAACTTCAAAAAAATCAGGCACAGTAATAATAGCTATAACTAACGGAGCTAATATCCAGGCAAATAATGATTGAATTAACCAATAAGCTACCCAGGACCATTTCTTAGTTTTATGGAATGGGAGATAACAAGTAGAGGCGGAAGCTGCTCCCACCGCGTGAAATCCAATGCCTTCAATGGGGTTGGGTCCTATCATTTGTAAGAATTTATCGGAATGCTTTTATGTATAGATGGTTTATTGAAAGTTGTTAAAATAATAACGCTTTACGGGTTTAACCAGGGACATAAATAAAGCTATAAAGGATATAAGATTATTGTTTCTTTTTTGCCAATAGAATATGGTCGCAGACCATTATTATTTCATTGCGTTGATTAAAGACTTCCACATGTTCCACTACTTTTCCATAACCTTCTTTTTTGTCTTCTGATTTCTCGGATATAATTATTTTTGTATGAATGGTATCGCCAATAAAAACTGGCTTTATGAAGCGAAGCCTATCGTATCCTTTTGAAAAAGCTTCGGGATTAATTTGACTTGCTGTTTGGCCAATGGCAATACTAAAAATAAGTGTTCCGTGTGCGATGCGTTGCTTAAATGGTTGTGTTTTGCACCATTCAGCGTCCATATGGTGTGGGAAAAAATCGCCTGTTTGTCCGGCGTGTAATACAAAATCTGTTTCAGTGATAGTTCTACCTAAACTTTCTCTAAAATCCCCTAAAATATAATCTTCGAAAAATTCACTTTTTATGTGCATTCCATTATGTTTTTACTATTATGCTTTTAATAATTGTCCGTCTATTTCATTGGATAAATAAGCGCTTTCTACTACTTCCATTGTGTGAATAACATCTTCCACACGAGTCGGTAAAGTGACATCACTACCTTCGGCAAAACGCATCAATCCAGCCATTATATTGGTAAATGCCTCTGGAAACCAACTGCCCTCTATTTTATATTCCACCCATTTTGGTTCTTTATTTTCCTCCAATAAACAATACTCAAATTTATCCGCAGCCCCGAGTGGGTAGTCTAATAACAAACCCATTTTAATTTTAATCGCTCCCTTTGTGCCTTCAATCTTTATAAAACTTTCTTGATTCTTTGCACCAAAATGATGGTCGTGATTGGTATTGATGACAGCTCTGGTGTTTTCTCCATAATCAAATACGGTAGTTGTTCTGGTAGATGAGTATGATTTGAGGGGATGCCCAAATGTCTTACTTACAACAGTGTTTGGGTTGCCGAGGAATGAACGAATTAAATCCATGTAATGGATGCTATGATAAAGAATTTCTAATCTTTTATTCAATGCAATTATGGGGAAGATTCCCCATGGCGTAAAAGTAGTAAGCCTAACCTCAAAATCGTAAATTTCGCCTATTAAGCCACCTTTAATTAATTCTCTAGCAGCAATAATAAAGGGTGCATGCCGTAATTGAAAATTGATGGCTGCAATATGTTTTTTCTCTTTGCAGGTTTGTAAAATAAGCTTCGCCTCTTCCAGATTTTCGCCCATGGGCTTTTGAATTAAGACGATTGATTCATCCGGCAGTTCATTTAAAATATCTATATATTGTTGCGGCATTATGGCGATGTCATAAATTACTTTTTCAGGTGCTGCCGCAATAGCTTCTTTTAAATTATTAAAGACGCGGGGTATTTCGAATTCTTCCGCGAGCTCTTCTGCTTTGGATCTCGTTCTGTTTAAAATGCCAAATACTTCAAAACCACCTTTCTTGTAAGCGGGTAATTGTGCATCTTTTACAATACTGCTAGCGCCTATTATAATGACGGGAATTTTCGTTTTTGGCATAAGTGCCTGGTCGATTATTTGCATGCTCCTAAATATTTTTTACAATAAGACTTTGTGCTTCTTCAACTAATTTCTCTATAGGTATATGTGTATTAATTACCTGTTGCATCAAATTATCGATTTGATGCGCAACCCGCGGCCAGGTAGGTATATTGGGTAATTCTACTGCATTGCCGTGCAATTTTTCTAATTGATAAAAAAAAGAAATTTTCTGATTTATTTCTTTATTCTCGTAAGTAGAATACCTGCAACCAATACCACCTTCTAAAGTTAATAAACAATCATTAAATAGATTGGTTGCAAAAGAGATAAAATCATAGGCAATACTTTTATTTTGACACCCCTTAGCAATGGAATACATCCAGTACGAGTTGGGTGAAATACTTTTTGTCTTACCATCTGTGGGGATTTGGTATACACCAATATTGTTCTTTATATTAGGGGCTCCTTCCAGTTGTGCATAGGCTGCAAATCCAAACCAATTAATGGTCATAGCGACTTCACCTTTAGCAAATGCCTGACCCAATTTTACTGAATCGAAATTTTTGCTTTCTGGATGGATTATATTTTTCGACTGAATAAGGTTTCTGTAATACGTGAGCCCTTCAATAGTTTGTGGGATATTTATATTAATTGAATTGTCGGCTTTTATAAAATCGCCACCTCTTGACCAAATTTGAATACAAAAATCATACACTACGTTATGTCCATCGGGAAAAGCGGCCAAAGCAGTGCCATATAAATTACTTTCTAGATCGCTAAAAAAATTTGCAATCTGGAAATAGCTTTCCCAATTTTGAGGTAAGGTCAATTCTTTGCCAAACCGCTCCCTGAATGTTGCTTTATTTTCTTCACTTTCAAATAAGTCTTTTCGGTAGATTAAACATTCAGGACCATCGTGGAAAGGGATCCCGTAAATATTGCTTTCAAAAGTTTGACTTCTTAAGAGAGAGGTAGGCCAGTTTTCCAAATAGTTTTTTTCCTCTTTCGCCAGGATAAAGGGAGATAGGTTTTCAATAGTTTTTGCGTTGATTCCTTCCAATATCCAATCTGAACTTATTTGGACAATGTCCCATTTTCCATTTGTTAATCCATTTTCTTCAAATAGAGTTTGATGCAATTCAGGTAAGTCCATTGAACAAAATTCAAGGTCAAGATTACAACCAGTTTGCATTGCAAAAGAATGCCATATTTTTTCTAAAGCATACTCAAAAGGTGCAAATCTTCTGACTGCAATTCTCAAAATTTTATTACTGGGGCTCATTGATGAAAGACTGTTTTAAAAATGCCTGTGCAATAGCTTCATTATCTTCGCCGAGCTTCGGGGTACCTTTTGATGACAATAAAGTTTCGTTATCAAATATAATGGGACAACTTGTAGTTAAAAAGTTATAACCATCTTTCATCTCAACTTTTTGAACCATATTCAATTTTTTAAACCCTTCATGTTCCATCAATTTATCCCAAGTCAAGACTTCGGCGCACCAAATATCAGCCGGCTCCAAAATAGCTAGCCAATGTTCAGTGGTTTTTCCCATTATAAACTCTTCTAAAATTTCTTTTATTTCCTCTCTGTGCTTATACCAACTTGCAGGTGATTTGTATTTTGACAAAGAAGGGCAATTAATTAACCCGGCAAGTATGGGTATTGAGCCCATCGCTAATGAGAGGTAGCCGTCTCTTGTTTTGTAGATGCCGTAAGGTGCACCCAAATATGCATTGGCATTACTTGTTTTTGTTCGCTTTGGTAATTCATTGCCATCATTAAAAAATGTTGTTAGGGATTCAAACTGTAGGTCGCAGGCTGACTCTAACATACTTACCTGCACCAATCCCCCCTCGCCATTAATTCCCTTGCGGTATAAACAAGCTAAGAGCCCTTGTGCCAGATGAGCACCAGCAGCTATGTCTACCAATGAAATACCCATGGGTACGGGGGCCATATCTTCATTTCCGCTTAGCCAACAAATACCGGAAAGAGCCTGCAATAGAAGATCTTGGCCGGGTTTGAATTTCCATGGACCTTCTGTTCCATAGCCACTTATCTCCCCGTAGATAATATCATCTTTAATCGCTTTTACCGATGGGTAGTCAAAGCCTAATCTCTCCATTACCCCAGGCCTGAAATTGTGCATAACAATATCTGCTCGCTTTATAAGTTCTTTTAAAGCGTTTTTGTCTATCTCTGATTTTAAGTCTGCTGTAAAACTTTCTTTGTTTCTGTTAATAGCATGAAATACCGACGATGCGCCATTCATTTCCACATTGGAAATGTACATATGTCTTGAAATGTCTCCAGTTAAAGGCTTCTCAATTTTTATAACGCGTGCCCCTAAATCAGCGAGCCTTAGACTCGCTGAAGGACCGGAAAGAAACTGGCTAAAATCGATAATTAAGATATCTTCTAATGGCTTGTACATAAATCTGTTGTTGGCAAAATTAAAGAATCATTTCTTGGTTGATTGCTATATTATTTTCTCCTAAAAGAGGCCCGGGCTTTTTCGAGAAATATCTCTCCCCGTCTATCCTAATGGGGCATCTAGTAGTCGTTATTTTTTTATTATTAGATAATTCAATTTCTTGAGTCATATTTAATACCTTAAATCCATTGTGATTTAAAAATTGTTGATAATTTAAGACGCCTGCACACCATATTTTTGCGGATTCCAATAGGAGTAGCCAATGTTTTGTGGGTTTTTGTTGAAAATGTGACTGCAGCATCTCCATTACGATATCTCTTTGAGAAAAATTTTCTTTCACAAAATTTTTTATCTCAATTAAGTCAATATTCTTCCCCAGATATTCAAGATTTTCCATGGCTACCACCAAATATCCATCAAGCGTCTTATAAATGCCATAGGGTGCGCTTAAATAGGCATGAGCATTGCCTTTAGCTGCTCTTTCAGGCAGTTTCCCTCCATCATTTAAGAAGGTAGTTATTACTTCAAATTGAAAATCAATTAGGCTGGAAAGCAAGTTTACTTCAACTAATGATCCGGTTTTTGTTTTGTTTCTTTTAATAAGTGCAGCGAGTATTCCCTGTGTTAAATGAGTGCCACACATATAGTCTGCAATTGACAAACCAAAGGGGATTGGCGGTGCTGTTCTGTCGCCGGATAACCAAGTTAATCCTGAAATCGATTGCAATAAAAGATCCTGCCCGGGTTTCTTTTTCCAGGGCCCTTTTTTTCCGTAGCCACTTATTTGTGCATAAATTAATTTGTCATTTAATTCCTGAATTTCCTCGAACCCTAGGCCGAGCTTCTCCATCACTTTTGGTCTAAAATTGTGTATTAAAACATCGGCTTTACTAATAAGTATTTTTACTTTTTCTAAATCAACCACATTTTTTAAATCCGCAACGTAGGACTCTTTATTTCTGTTGATCGTATGAAAAAGTATACTATTTCCTTCTATAAATAAATCTTTAACGGCTAACTGTCGTCCATTGTCTCCGCCGTCTGGCCTTTCTATTTTGATAACGCGCGCGCCTAAATCAGCAAGACGCAGCCCTGCCGATGGTCCGGACATATATTGACAAAACTCTAAAACAATTAGATTCTCTAACGGCTTCATATTTGTGATTTATGGTATATATTATTTAATTCTTCTAAGACGATATTTACACTGCCTCCTTTTATTAAATAGCTTCTGATGATATCACCTGCCCTGTCCTGAAAATAGATATAACCATTATAACGTGGCCTCAAATAGGATCTTTCCAACGTGGGTAGGGTAGCGGTAAAAAAATTGTCGGTAATTTCATTACAATACGCATCTTTCCAGGCTGCTAAATGTGCGGGTTGGCCACCAGTTTCAAAAAACAAATGCTTTTGAGTGCTAGACGAAGCGATATATTGGGCGTATTGGACGGCTGCTTCCACGTTCCTACAGTTAGCAGAAATGGCAATGCCCGTTCCACCGATGGTCGATCTTAGTTTTTCAGTTTTCAGGTTAACCAAATCTACAAATTTGATTTTATTTGAGGCGAACCCTTCTCTTGCATAATTGCTGTAGCCGTATGCAAATGGACAATAAATAAAATCATTAGTGCCAGATAACACTTCATAAATTTTTATAGGATTCCAATCGAAACATCTTTTATCCACACTAACTGCAAGTTCCTTTAATAAATTAAGAGCCTCCACGCCAATTTTTTTGCTTATTATTTCTTCTTTGTTGCTAAATGGATTTTCGCCGAGGGTTGCACAAAGCATGAAGAAATTCATTAGGCTATCTATAGCGATAATCGGAAAAATTACGCGTCCTTTTTTAGCCAAAAGAAGAAGTTCATCAAAATCCTGAGGTAATTTCTCGTTATACTTTACAAGTAAGTCGTTACGATAGCTTGCTACAGGTGTAGCAGCGTCAATA
>NZ_JBNQGD010000085.1:0-31474 GCF_050436765.1 Arachidicoccus sp.
ATGCTTTAAACGAGATTGAATATGTAATGGGTGATACAACCACTTATTGGGGCGCAAAACGTGCTGCTGACGGGCATCCTGCACCGTTCAAATTGAAATATATTGAAGTGGGTAATGAAGATTGGTTTGACAGGTCCAATAGTTATGAAGGTAGGTTTAATCAATTTAGAAAAGCTATTGAAGCAAAATATCCACAACTTACATGCATCTCTACTTTAGATAGTAAACAATTTGACAGAAGCAAAGTTACGCCGGAAGCGAGTCCTGCTGTCGTAGATGAGCATTATTATCGCAATTCATGGGATATGTGGGCTAATGCTTCACAATTTGATAATTACGATCGTAAAGGCCCGAAAATTTTTGTGGGAGAATGGGCTACAAGAGAAGGGGTTCCTACTACAAATCTGAATGCTGCGCTTGGAGATGCTGCCTGGATGACTGGTATGGAACGTAATTCGGATTTAGTAATTATGTCTTGTTATGCACCTTTGTTTGTCAATGTAAGCAAAGATTCTACAACAGGAAAGAAAGCCTGGCAATGGGATTCTGATCTGATTGGCTATGATGCACTGAATAGTTATGGATCTCCTTCCTATTATGTACAAAAATTATTCAGCCACTATCTGGGTAATAAAATTGTACCGGTAACAGCTACGAATATTCCGGAACAAAATGAACCACTTAACAAAAAGGAGAAGGCAGAAGGTAAAGCTCCTAAACAGGTTCCCACTATATTTTATTCTGCTACCTTAAATGACACAACAGGAATACTCTATCTTAAAATAGTGAATACAATTGCAAAAAAGCAAGCTATAAAAATTAATTTGAGCGGTATAGCTAAAATTTCTTCTGATGCTACGCTGATGGTTGTTAAGGGAGATAAACCCGACGCGACAAACAGCGTTACCGATCCTAATAATATCATTCCGATTACTGAAAATATTAAAGGCATAAAACCTACGTTTTCGAGAAATTTAGATCCTTATTCAGTAAGTATTTTTGAATTGAGGACGATTAAATAGTATGGTGAATGGAACATTTTTATTTCATTAGTGTCCGCTAAAATGAGTACTTATACTCAAGGGTATATTTGTTTGGTAAGAGATCCAAATTTAATTATTTTAGGGTGGTTTTTTACCACCTGTATTTTTCTAATTTTTTTTACCTGACACTAATGAAATAATATATATAAGGTATCGCTCATGCCGAGAGTTTCTGCGCAGTCTAAATAGAATTTCACATTTTCGTCTTAGCAATTACCCATATGCTATCCGTCAATATGATTAGTTAATCGCCATACGCCAATGTAGTGAACCAACTACTGAGGTCGTCAGAATCTAGTGCGCACTAAATTGAAAACTTCAACAATACACGGGGGCAAAAGTTCCGTAGCTCCCTTACGGAAAATAAAAAAAAGGAATACCCCTTACTAGGAAAATACGATCAGGTTGATCCAAAATGAGCGTTAAAATGAAATGGGTCGTACCCGAATCTTAGTAGCTGGTAGCGTTGTGTATTTCGCGAAAGATATATTATGGCAAACGGTTGCCTAGTTTATTAATTACAAAAATGTAAAAAATCGAAATTTTACCAATAACTTTAGTCGAAATTTTAATTTAACCGATTAAGTTAAATATATCATTTAACGATATATTTAATTCCATAATATAGTATAATGGAAAAAAAAGTTTCGATTTATGACATTGCAAAGGATATGGGTGTATCTACAGCAACTGTTTCGTTTGTACTTAATGGAAAAGCAAAAGAAAAGGGAATTACTGAAGCTGTTGAAAAGAAAATAAAAAAGCATGCAGATAAAGTAGGTTATCACCCTAATTTATTGGCAAAGAGTTTAAGAACGGGCAAAAGCGGTGTAATCGGAATGTTAGTTGAAGGCATTGCTGATCCTTTTTTTGCAAGTATTTGTGGGAGCGTTGAGGAATTGGCAAATGAAAAAGGATTTAAAGTTTTTTTTGCAAGCACAGAGAATAATACGGAAAAGGCAAAGGCTTTAATCAGGTCTTTTAGAGAATTTCAAGTAGACGGATTTATCATTGCACCGTCGCCTGGTATCGAATCAGAAATTCAATCGTTGCTAGATGCCCAAATACCATTGGTACTTTTTGACCGTTTTTTTCCGGAACTGCCCACCACCAATGTTGTTATTGATAATGAAAATGGTGTTAAGCAATTAATGAATCATTTTATCGGTAATAATTGGAAACATATTGGGTTTGTTACATTGGAATCAGAGCAAATTCAAATGAATAATCGTTTGAAAGGTTACCGGGAGTCAATCCATGAAAATAATTTGGAGGAATCTGTTTTGAAGGTTCCTTTTGTTGTAAAAAAGGAAAAGTTATTCGATCAGATTAAGACATATTTACAGGAAAATGAACATTTGGATGCAGTGCTATTTGCCACCAACTATTTAGCCGTAAATGGAATTGCTGCCTTAAAAGAATTGGATTTTAAAGTACCGGAAAAGATTGCTGTCGCGTCATTTGATGACAATACAAATTTTGCTTTATTCTCTCCATCTATTAGTGTGACAGCCCAACCAGTACAAGATATTGCTGAACAGGTCGTAAAACTGTTAATGGAAAAGATGTTGCCAAAACATAAAAATACCCATATGACCCTAGTGCTTTCTACAGAATTAATTATTCGGCAATCGACGAAGAGAATTAAATTATAACGCGTATAAACATCCATATGAACAATGAAAATTTAGTGGTTGGGATTGATATTGGCGGATCGCATATTACTGCCGCAATAATAGATTTAAATAATCGGTTGATGGTCGGCGATCTGCTTATTCGACGAAAAGTGGATTGTCATGCGCCAGCAGAAGAAATAATTACTATCTGGATAGATACCATAAAAGAACTTTTGTCGAATTTTAATGAAAAGGTTTTCAGAATCGGTTTTGCTATGCCGGGCCCTTTTCTTTATGATGCCGGGATATCTAAAATAAGAGGATTTGATAAATATGAAGCGTTATATGATTTAAACATAAGAAATATAATAGCCGAAAGGTTGGGGCTTCAGGCCAGTGATATTCTTTTTCGAAATGATGCAGAAGCATTCCTGGATGGAGAAATCTTCTGTGGGGCGGCTAAAGGGTGCAGAGATGTTATTGGAATAACTTTAGGGACGGGTTTGGGGTCGGCCGTTTCTCATCATTGTTTAACGAAAGATGCCGAATTAAGTGTTCTTGATTTTAATGGAGAGATAATTGAAGAGTCAGTTTCCACCAGGGGTTTACTTCGTAACTACTTCAATTTAACCGGAAAAATGCTTAAAGACGCAAAGGATGTGGCTAATCTATTTTTATCGGATGATAATGCTGTAAAATCATTTGAGAAATTTGGTGATGATTTAGCTTGGTTCCTAAGAAAATTTATACAGCAGGAAAATCCTGAGATATTAGTTATTGGCGGAAACATAATACAGTCTTGGGATTTGTTTATGGATAGGGTACTCCAGAATTTAACTACTGTCTTGAGCCAGGTACCTAGGATAGTAAAAGCATCGTTGGGGGAGAATGCTGCATTAATAGGCGGAGCATGCAAGCATGAAGAAAAGCTATCAGCCGCCTAAAATATCATGGATGTGTTTTGCCAAATTTTTTCAAACGAAAGAGATGTATTTTTTTATCGAAAAATTAAATTTCAAATCAGCCCTGTGGGCTTTTATTGCCCTAGTGCCTTTTTGGCTAAATAATGCAAAGGGACAAGAAGTTTATCACTCGAAAGTTTGGTCGCCTGACTTAGGAAATGGTTATTATAAAAACCCAATCATCTTTGCCGATTACTCCGACCCAGATGCTATAAGGGTAGGCGATGATTATTACCTAGTAGCTTCCAGCTTTGATGCCATTCCGGGTCTCCCCATTTTACATTCAAAAGACTTAATTAACTGGTCTATCGTTTCGCATGCGCTTTTAAAGCAGCCTCCATATGATGTTTTTGATAAGCCCCAACATGGCAATGGTGCTTGGGCTCCATCCATACGGTACCACAACAAAGAATTTTACATCTATTATCCGGATCCAGATTTTGGTATTTATATGGTAAAGTCAAAATCAATTAAGGGAACTTGGAGTAAACCTTTGCTGGTAGAAAAGGGTAAAGGAATAATTGACCCATGCCCTTTTTGGGATGATAATGGCAAGGCGTATTTGGTACATGCTTTTGCAGGAAGTAGGGCGGGCATAAAAAGTATTTTGGTAATACAAGAAATGAATAAGGAAGGTACGAGAATTATAAATGACGGGCAGATCGTATATGATGGCCATCAACACGACCCTACTGTTGAAGGCCCTAAGTTATATAAAAGAAATGGATATTACTACATTTTTGCACCAGCGGGGGGCGTCCCGACCGGATGGCAATTAGTGCTCCGATCGAAAAATATTTATGGACCCTATCAAAGAAGAATAGTAATGGATCAGGGATCAACAAATATTAATGGCCCTCATCAGGGTGCCTGGGTTACAACGCAAACAGGTGAGAATTGGTTTATTCATTTTCAAGATAGAGGCATTTATGGAAGGGTTACTTGTTTGGAGCCAATGAACTGGATTAAAGACTGGCCAGTAATAGGCGTAGATAAAGATGGTGATGGCAAAGGCGAACCAGTCGAAACCTTTAAAAAACCGAATGTTGGTAAATTGTACCCGGTTAATAACCCGCAGGAATCAGACGAGTTTAATAGTAGTAAACTAGGCATTCAATGGCAATGGCAAGCCAATGCTAAACCCTACTGGTATTTTATGGATAGTGCTATGGGTTGTATAAGATTGTATTCTTTTCAAAACACAGATAGTTCTTCAGTCAATAATCTTTGGAATACACCCAACCTTTTATTGCAAAAGTTTCCGGCTGAATCTTTTCAGATTGACACCAAAGTTACTTTTCATCCGAATCCAGATATACAAAATGAGAAAGCTGGTATTGTAATTATGGGCATGAGTTATGCTGATTTAGCTATCCAAAGTAAAACAGGTGGAAATTATCTGGTTTATACAACTTGTATAAATGCAGTTGATAATTTGCCGGAAAAAGAAAAGGAAATAAAGAAGCTGAATAACAATACTATTTACTTAAGGGTTAAGGTATTTAAAGGGGGAACTTGCAGTTTTGGCTATAGTGAAGACGGTAGTAAATTTCAATATCTACCTGAAAAATTCCAAGCTGTTTTAGGTAAATGGATTGGTGCTAAGATGGGGCTTTTCTGTACCAGAGACAGTAAAATCAACGATTCCGGATATATGGATGTTGATTATTTTAGGATAAATAAGTTGTCAAATTAAAAGAATTGGATGATGAAGAAATTTAATTTAAAATTTTTATTAGGAGCTGGATTACTGTTTTTTTTTACAAGCATTTCCGCCCAAGATTTTGTACATCCTGGATTATTGGTCAGCAATGAAAGTATTTCCCGCATACAACAACAATTAAAATTGAAACAACATCCCACCTACGATGATTTTCTATTGTTTAAAAATAACCCTGAATCGCAAGCTAATTATAAAATGAAAGGCCCATTGGCAATGGTAGGAAGAAATCCTACAATAGGACAGGGTATTTATGATGCCGATGCCAATGCTGCATTTCAAAACGCCCTAATGTGGGTACTGACAAATAAACGGGAATATGCTGATAAAGCTATTGAGATAGTGAACGCCTGGTCAAAAACCTTAAAATCGATCACTGGTAAAGATGCAGTGCTTATGGCGGGACTTGGCCCTTTTAAAATGGTAAATGCTGCGGAATTGTTGCGGTATTCAAATGCCGGTTGGAAGCAAAATGATATTGCCATAACGGAGATGCATTTTGAACAAGTTATTTATCCTGTTCTAAAGGACTTTGCACCATTTGCTAATGGTAATTGGGATGGCGCCGCTGAAAAAACGATGATGGCCATTGGAATTTTCTGTAACAATCAGAGAATCTATAATCGAGCCGTATGTTATTATGAAGACGGGTTAGGAGATGGTAGTATTTTGCATTATATTTATTCAGATGGACAATGTCAAGAAAGCGGACGCGATCAACAACATACGCAATTGGGATTGGCTCATTTGGCCGACTGTTGCGAAATGGCATGGAACCAAGGATTGGATCTATATGGGTTTGCAAATAATAGATTACTGAAAGGTTTTGAATATACCGCAAAGTACAATCTTGGAGATTCTGTAAATTATACTGCGACACTGGATAGAACCGGAAAGTACTTCCACCCTTTTATCTCAGAGAAAGGAAGAGGAAATTTTAGAGCGGTTTATGCGGAGGTCTATAACCACTATCATATTTTAAAAAAGATGTCAACTCCATATACCGGATTAGCTTCCAAAAAAATTGAACCTGAAGGGCAAGGACTTCCAGGTGCGGATCATATAGGCTTTGGAAATTTATTGTATACGAGATTTGAAAATGACAGGAATGAAAATGAATCATTATCCAAGCTCGCTAAGCCGATGGGCGTGATTGCTAAGGGTTATAATAATGAAGTCAACTTGCTCTGGGTGAAAGTAAGGGGTGCTCAAAATTATTCCATTGAGCGATCGGATAAAACGACAGGAGGCTTCGTATCGATAGCTAATAATATTCGTCAGGCATCCTTCGTAGATAGAAATGTATCAAAAGGGAAGTTATATTATTATCGGATTAATGCAATCAATCCAAAAGTACAATCAGAATTCTCCACTCCTGTAATAGCCTCTGCGGGATTACCGGAAGGTTGGGGTAATAGTGCTTTGAATCAAAATGATCTTTTCAGCAATACTTATTTTGATGGAAGTACAATGACAATCAATACCTACGGAAACGGATTAATGCACAAGGTATTTCATGGCCGTTTTATTCATAAAGCCATAAAAGGAAATAGTACCATTACAATTAAATATGTTCCGCAATTAAGCTCTCAATTTACTTCTTTCGGATTAATGTATAAGGCTTTAAGGAATGCTGGTCAAAGTGTGATGTTAATCTTGCAACCTGTTTCTACAAATGATATAGAACAACCTAATTGGCAAATTCGCTTTATTAACAGCAATGCAGATCAGGTTCAAGACTCAGTAATTCTAAATGGAGATAGTGATGTTGTTACTTATGGAAGATTGACTGGTAGCGTCTGGATAAAACTAGAAAAAAAGGAAAATGATTTTATAGGATTTTATTCAAAGGATGGTGTCACCTGGATCAAGATTGGTGTTACCAAAAATAATTTAATGGGAGAGACTGAAGCTGGGATTATAAGTGGTTCGGGCAAAAATAAGATGCAGACTACTATTAAATTAGAAAATATTTCTATTGCTAAAAATTAAAATCTTTGAGACTGACATTTGGTGATGTGCCCTGTTATCGCATTGAGTTTATTTAAAATCGGAATGTCACAACAACTGAAAATTTATTCCGGTAAATGAAAATATCAATGATTGAGGTAAAGATTTTGTAGGGGCGATCCCTCCTTATTCAATTTCTTATAGTCCATTAACAAGTGATGGTTGCTTAAAATTGTCTGGTTTTGTGTATTGATAATGAAAAATAAAATCACATAACTCAGTTTTATCCCTTTCCGAAGTGAAACGCAAATTGCAGAATGATTACTAAATTTAATTTTATGATTAAAAGCATGTTCCCTAAATGTGTTCTTCTGGTGTTAGTTCTAATAGCTTGCACAACCGGCTATTGTCAAAAGAATATATCCTTAAAACAAAATTTCAAAAATCCTTTAGTCCCTGGTTATTTTGCAGACCCTTCTATTTTACACGCAAATGGTAAATACTACATATATGCGACAATCGATCCCTGGGGCGGCGATAGTATTGCATGTTTTGTATCGAATAATTTGAAAAATTGGAAAAGAGTAGCGTTGAATTGGCCAACGAAGCAGCAATGTACTAGCCCAGAATCGAACGCCAATAAGGTATGGGCTCCAAGTGTTGTTTATGGTTCAGATAAAAGGTTTCACATGTTTGTCTCTGTTGGAAGCGAAATTTATGCAGGCGTAAGTAATCGCCCGGAAGGTCCCTGGAGAAATGTCGTCGCAGGCGGCGGCCCATTTGTGCATACCCAAAAAAGCATTGGTGTACATACGATCGATGCAGAAGCATTTGTTGATAATAATGGTAAATCTTATTTATACTGGGGATCGGGACTTGATTGGAAAAATGGTCATTGTTATGCGGCAGCGCTAAACAATTCTATGGATGCGTTCATTACTCAACCAAAAGATATTACACCTCCTCATTATTTCGAAGCACCTTATATGCTAAAATACAATAACAAATATTATCTGATGTATTCAGACGGTAAATGCACCGATACTTCCTATAAAGTACGGTACTCTATAGGCGATACGCTGTTTGGGCCTTGGAAGGAAGGTGTAAATAGTCCTATACTTTCAACCAATATGCAAAAGCATATTTGGGGACCCGGACACCACACTATTTTAATGTTAAATGGCAAATATTACATCATTTATCACCGTATTGCTAATCTGAAAAATAAAGATCTGCTTAGACAATTATGTATAGATAGATTGACTTTTGATCAGAAGGGTAACATTCATAAAGTCGATGCAACTCATTAAAGAAGTGATCATTCATTACAACCAAATTTAGATTGGTTAATCAACAATAATTCTAAATAAATTTTCAAAATAGAGAATTATTACCTGAATAAAAAAACGAGAAATAATTCCGCTGTTATGCTTACGCCCATTTTATTTCTTGGCACAATCGAGTAAAAAGAGAGGGACAATATTGAATTTTAATCGAGAACAGCCATTTTTGATATCTGAGATAATTCATGAATTAAACGCATGATTTTATAATATGATTAAACAGCTAAAAGTAAGATATTTAATAGCCTGTGCAAATTTAATATTGTTGTGTTTTTGTGCGCACAATAGTGTTAATGCACAAAGATTTAAGGGAAATGCAAAATGGGGGGATAAAGGTGACGGGACTTATGTTAATCCTGTTCTTCCGGCAGATTACAGCGACATTGATGCCATCAGAGTGGGTGACGATTATTATGCGATATCTTCTACTATGCAATTTTCGCCTGGTATGGTGGTCCTTCATTCTAAAGATCTCGTAAACTGGGAAATTATCGGACATGTGGTGGATGATCTATCACGTATAAGTTCAAATCTAAACTGGGACCGGATGAATTGTTATGGTAGAGGCATTTGGGCGGGTTCAATAAGGTATTATAAAAATAAATTTTGGGTGTATTTTGGAACGCCTGATGATGGTTTTTTTATGAGTTGCGCCGCTAACCCCGCAGGGCCTTGGGGACCTCTTCACCAGTTGTGGAAGGTAAAAGGATGGGACGATTGCTGTTCATTTTGTGATGATGATGGCCAACTATATTTTATTGCCACCAATTTTGGCTTTGATCCCAAAACCGATAAAAAATATAATGTACATTTATTCAAAATGACCAATGATGGAAGAAGCCTGATCATGGAATCAGATTCCATCATACATCAATCCAATGGAAGTGAAGCCAATAAGCTATATAAAATCAATGGACTTTATTACCATTGTTTTAGTGAGGTGAAACCAGAGGGGCGTGTGATCATGATGGAACGGTCCAAAAATATTTACGGCCCCTGGGAAATCAGGCAATTAAACCATGTAAGTAAGCTACTTGATAGAGAGCCAAACCAGGGTGGACTAGTCAGTACACCCACTGGTAAATGGTATTTCTTGACCCATCATGGTAGCGGAGATTGGGAAGGGCGTCCTGCTAGTCTTTTGCCTGTTAACTGGATAAATGGGTGGCCGATTATCGGCAACGTAGGTGTTGATGGCATTGGTAATATGGTTTGGACCGGAAGAAAACCAATATCCTATAAAAGAAAGCTTTATATCCAAACCAGTGATGAGTTCAGTACCAGCCGACTAGGTGTTCAATGGGAATGGAACTATCAACCTCGGCCAGACAAATGGTCTTTAATAGAGCACAAGGGTTTTCTTCGGCTTTACGCCTTTATGCCCATTCATTCAAATAATAATAAAAAGGACATTATACTTCGGGCTGGAAATACCATCACACAACGCAGTATGCGTACATCTTCCAATGTGGCAACTGTAAAAATAGACATTACGCACATGGCTGATGGTCAATTTGCAGGAGTAACACATTTTTCCACCAATACCAATAGTCTATTTGGAATCAGGCAGGAAAATGGAATTCGGACTTTGGTGTATGACGACAATGGAGAGGAAATTTTAGGGGCGCGGGTTGATAGCCACTTTGTCTGGCTTCAATCAATATGGGATGCCAATGGAACTAGCCATTATTCTTTTAGTACCGATAATAAATTCTTTCAAGTTTTCGGCAGTAGTTATCAGTTGACCTGGGGTGACTATCGGGGGGATCGCATAGGAATTTTCAATTTCAATAGTCAAAGGGATAAGGGGTATGTGGATATTGATTGGTTCCGGTACGATTATAAAAAATGAAATTGAAGTGTTTATTACGATACATGATGTCATCGAGTTGTCACTTTGAGATTTGGAGTTTTTGCTTTCAAAATACAGATGTTTTCTACAAGCGATAGGCGAAAAAATCCTGAAGCAAATTGCAGGATGATCATAATTAAAAATAACTGGAAAAAATGAAAGGAATTATCAATGCCTTACTTCTTTCGATAGCGTTTTTCAACTTAATAAAAAAAGCGTTCTTAAGCTGTTTTTTATTACTATGTGTTCTTGTGGTAGAAGCGCAAAAGGAAAATCCATTCGGCCATCCACTGATCCCTGATATGATTGCAGATGCCAGTATTCAGGAAATTAATGGCACTTTTTACTGTTATGCAACAACGGATGGATATGGCCATGGTTTAGCGACCTCCGGACCACCGGTAGTATGGAAATCAAAAGACTTTGTCCACTGGAATTTTCACGGATTTTATTTCCCCTCGGCAGTAGGACATAAATATTGGGCACCGAGCAAAGCAATTGCAGCGAATGGCAAGTATTATATATATCCAACAGTGGATGGGTTTATTTATCCTGCAGTGTCAGATTCGCCTAGTGGACCTTTTAAACTGGCAAAAGGTGCTGATACTTTTTCTGCCTCTTTAACTTCGGCAACTTTATTAAAGTCCAAAGGTTCCAAAGGTCCTGCCGGTATAGATGCTGAAATTTTTATTGATGATAACCATCAGGCTTATGTTTTTTGGCAGAATAGGTTTGCGGCTAAACTGAACCCTGATATGATTTCTTTAGACAGATCCTCACTGATTAAAATTTCTACAAAGCGGGCCGGTTATTCTGAAGGTCCCATTTTTTTTAAGCGAAAAGGTACCTACTATTACCTATACACACTTGGGGGCGATGAAAAATATCAATATGCGTATGTAATGAGCAAAATATCGCCGTTAGGGCCGTACAACTTTCCTGAGAATGATATTATTGCTAGCACTAACTATAGGCGCAAGATCTTTGGCCCCGGGCATGGAAGTGTTTTTAACCTGCCGGGCACTGATGATTACTTTTTTGCCTATTTGGAATTTGGTCGAGGAAGTACCAACCGACAAACTTATGTAAACATGTTGAAATTTAATGAAGACGGAACGATTCGGCCAGTTGATTTGACAATGACCGGTGTAGGTGCCCTACGAGAGATGCCATATCGAAAAGAAATTAAGGTCCTCGACTCAAAAGCATCGAGTGTTCGTCCTGATTTGAATATTAAACCAAATCAAGATTCTTTATTTAGAAGAATAGAATCCTTTCCATCGCAGTTTGCTTTTGATGGTGCAAATGGATCGAGATGGATGGCTAACTCAGAGGATCCCTCTCCATGGATTGTAGCAGATTTGGGCAAGTCAAAAAATATTAAGCGTAGTGAAGTGTATTTTGTTCGGCCCACTGCAGGACATAAATATTTACTAGAGTATTCTACTGACAACAAAACGTGGAAGTCATGCGGCGAACATTTTGAAGTTATAATCCAATCGCCACAAACAGACAATTTGAATATAAAAGCCCGCTATTTAAGAGTAAGAATATTAAAGGGTATTCCAGGAATTTGGGAGTGGAATATTTATTAACTCAAATTACGCATTAAAATAAAAGGCTTATTTTAATGGTTTTACAGTTCTACTGCATAGCATCAGGAACAAAGATATCTGGTAACTGGATATAGTTTATGCTGATAAAAGATTGCGCTCTGGTTTGGAATGGTTTTTTTAGGGGCAATTATTGGACAAAATGGCCGGTGGTGCTAAATGCTTATTACTTGTACTTGTTTTCACAATCGCACAATGTTTGTAAAGTAACTAACCCTGTAGAAATCTTATTTCCTGTGGTTTGTGGGGATCAACTGCTTTATTCAGTGATATGACAGCTTACATAATATAAAAAAGAATAATATTTTAAATTTAATTATTAATGCAGGAAAATCAAAAAACCGAATACGGGAATATTGAAATTAGGAAGTATGCACAGGATAGGTTTTAATTGATTCTTTTGTTCTTAAAAAAGGACAACTAATTGGTCAATCTTGCTCAGATTGTTTTAGATTTTATCATTTTATTAATATTTAATCGATTAATTTTTTAAACCTCTATTTTAATGAAAAATATTTCGCTTTTTAACAGGCTATTGTTGTGTTGCCTTTGTTTTTTCTCTTTGGGTAAGCTAAAGGCAAATCATGATACAGATATTGAAAAATATTCCATTCAGTCTCCAGATAAGCAATTGTCCTTTCAATTCTATCAGAAGCAAAATGAGAATGGGAAACGCACAATGTATTATCGGGTTAAATATAATAATGTGACCGTCATTGAGCCTTCCATTATGGATATTAGAATGGACAACCATCTTTCTGAAGAAGCGATGGCACTTAAAGTTGATAACCACAAAGATTGGTGTGAAAATCTTAAAATAATTGGTGTTGAAAAAGCTTCCTTTGATACGAGTTGGAAGCCTATTTGTGGGGAAGAAGATTTAATTAGAAATCATTACAACTCACTTATCATTCGTTTAGTAAAAGATGATAACCCAATCTACTTAATGGACATAGAAATCCGTGCATATAATCAAGGTATAGCATTTAGATATTTCTTTCCCGAAAATAGTAAAGGAACCTATTATAATATTACTGAAGAAAATACAGAATTTACTTTACCCGAAAATACAAGAGCATGGGTAGCAAGGTGGGCGCAAGCTCCTTATCAGCTATTACCTCTGAAAAATTGGGCGGACGAAAGTGAAAGACCCTTAACCTTGCAATTGACAGATGGATTATATATGTGTCTAACAGAGGCAGCTATGACAAATTATGCACGTACAAAATTTAAGCTTAGTAGCAATAAACCAAATACCATTGTTACTTCGATGGATGGGGCTGCGCAATTGATTTCCCCGGTTGCGACCCCCTGGCGCGTAATAATGGTTGCAGAAAAACCTGGAAAACTTATTGAAAATAATAGCCTGATTCTCAATCTAAATCCTCCAAATAAAATCAAAAACACTATTTGGATTAAGCCTGGCAAGATGATAAGGGTTATGACACAAACTACAGCGGAGGCTAAAAAATATATTGATTTTGCTGCTCAGCAAGGGCTCCAATATATTCTTTTCGATTGGAAATGGTATGGGCCTGCATTTTCTTTTAACTCTGATGCAACGAAAGTTGTGGCCCCTTTGAATATGCCTGAAATTATTAAATATGGTAAATCAAAAGGGATTGGCGTATGGCTTTATGTAAACCAACAAGCACTATTAGCTCAATCCGATACATTATTTAATGTTTATAAAAACTGGGGTGTTAAAGGTGTCAAATTCGGCTTTGTTCAAAACGGTTCTCATAGATGGACCACGTGGATAGAAAAGGCTATTCAACAAGCGGCAAAAAATGATATTATGGTTGATATTCATGATGATTGGCGTCCAACCGGGGAGCAACGTACATGGCCGAATTTGATGACCGCCGAAGGCATCAGAGGAAACGAGGAAATGCCGGATGCCACACACAATACTATATTGCCATTTACAAGATTTATAGCGGGCCCTGCAGATTATACAATATGTTATTTTGATAAAAGAATAAAAACGACCCATGCGCATCAGTTGGCCTTGGGTGTTATTTACTACAGCCCTATACAAACATTGTATTGGTATGATGATCCCTCCATGTATCATGGAGAATCCGAATTGCAATTTTGGAAACAAATGCCGACTACCTGGGATGAAACAAGGATTATTGCGGAGGAACCTGGGAAATTCATTATTACTGCTAGAAGAAAAGGCAAAAAATGGTTCATCGGAGCTATAACGAATGATAGCGCAAGAGTTATAAAAATTCCTCTGACTTTTTTGCCGGACTATAAAAAATATAATGCGACCATTTATAGTGATAATAAAGAAATTAGCTCATTAACGCAAGTACAGATATCTACGTTGCAGGTTGATAAAAAAGACGTATTGAGCTTTGCATTACAAGCATCCGGTGGGATGACGATGACCATTAATACTGACTTGTAAATAACTTTCTTAAAATTTTTTCATTTACCGAACTCTCCTTTCAAATTTCAAATTTGTGCAACCGGTTGCCTAGATATTTTCATTAACAATTGTATTGTTAACAAATATTTTATTTAATTTTATTTTTCATTTAACCGATTAAGTAAAATGACTTCTTTCGTTAAAGAAATTAGCTTTTTAGAGAGGATTGTTGCTGCTATTGATATTTTTTGGAAATGATTGTTAAATGAATGTAGTATTTAGATTTTTTAGACTTGCAAAATATGAATTACAAAATGATTAATTATTCCCATACAGATGTATTTAATAGTAGTTAAATATAAAATCAAATAGTTAGGAATGTATTTAAGGTGTTTAACCGTTTTAACTCAAAAAAATGAAATTAGATTTAATTAAAACCAAAGTGGATAGAATCCCAATTCGTTTTCAAAAAAACGCTGCTTGTATGTTAAAGAAAAAAGGTGTTATGTCTTTTGCGATGACCATATTATTTCTGTGTTTTATTTCAACCATTACAGCGCAAACTAAAACGACGGTCTCAGGACAAGTTACAGATGCAATAACACATAACCCAATGCAGGGAGTTTCTGTAACAATTGTAGGAACGAAAATCGCTGCTATCACTAATGATAATGGTAGATATCAACTAAATGTTGAGATGGGAAGCCAGCAACTAAAATTTGATTTTGTTGGTTATAAAACAAAGTATATAACATTAAAGAAAGGCCAAAATACTATTGATGTTCAGATAGAACAATCTTCGTCAGATTTAAATGATGTGGTAGTTGTAGGCTATGGAACACAAACGAAAGCCACATTAACAGGTGCTGTGGAGCAGGTATCTGCCAAGGTTTTTCAAAACAGATCAGTTACGAACGTTGGTTTGATGTTACAGGGGGAAACGCCGGGATTGGTGGTTACACGAAGCTCGCCTCGACCAGGCAATGAAGGCATTGCATTTCAGATTCGCGGATTTACATCGATTAACGGAGGTTCACCTCTCATTGTCGTTGATGGTGTTCCTGTTGTAAATTATTATTCGTTTCAGAATATGAACCCAGATGATATTGCGAATATCTCGGTGTTAAAAGATGGAGCTGCGGCCATTTATGGCTCCAGAGCGGCTAACGGAGTAATACTGGTTACTACAAAACGTGGCCTGGCCGGAAAGGTGAAGATAGAATACAATGGAAATTTCAGGTTCACCACCCCGGGTATAACTGCGTTTTCTCCCAGCATGCAGCAATATGCAACGATGTGGATTGATGCGAATGCGCAGGAAACTGTTCCAAACTGGTGGGGATGGGTTTCATTGAGTAATATGGAACAAATGCAAAAAGGTGTTCAGGGAATTTATAAAACCCAATATTGGGGGGATATTTTCATTGGCAATGCCAATAGGATACATGAAATGTTTCAACGTAGGTATTCTTCCCAGCATAATTTGAGTATTTCTAATAGTACCGGAAAGAGTGATTACAGATTATCTTTTCAATATGCTGATAATAAAGGAAACCTGGCAACGGCTTTAGATGGGCAAAAGCAATATAATGCAACATTCAATTATGATTATCATCTTTCAAGTAAAATCAAGCTTTCGACAAATATCATGTTCGTGGATGCCTTGACGCAATCCCCTTCTGTAGGATTGGATGCATCATTGTATGGGCAAGAAATGCCATTCTTCCCGGCCCAAAATCCCTTTGGTGAATGGTACGCAGATTATGGCACTGTAGGTGATAGAAATCCGGTTGCGGCTACCGCTGATGGTGGTAGGGATAATAAAAATTCCCTTACAAGCCGAATAGATTTAAAAGGTACATATCAGATTTATAAGGATTTGTCTTTCGAGGCACTTGCCTCCTTACAAAGTGAGAGGTATAATGAAGAAAGATGGGTGAACACTGTGCAAACCTTTGATTGGTTTGGCAATCCGGCAGCGACGACTATTACAGCTACTCAACAGACTACAGGTAATCCTGGTTATTCTACCAATGCATATACCTCTTTTTATCAGTATTATTCAGGATTGTTTCGATATAACAAGACAATTAACGGTGTGCACAATATTTCTGTGACTGCCGGTATCAATGCTGAAAAAAATTATAATCAGCAATTTGCTGCAGCGCGCGTAAATTTTACTGACCTTGGGGTTCACGATATTAGTGTGGCAGATCCTACAACAGAAACGAATAGCGGCTCCAAGGATGTAAGTGGGCTGTATTCTTATCTGGCAAGAGTAGATTACAATTATAAAGAAAAATATCTTGCCGAACTTTTGGGAAGAAGAGATGGGAATTCAAAATTTTCTGATGGTTATAAATTCAGAAATTTTGGTGGAGCATCAGTAGGTTGGGCATTTACGAAAGAAAACTTTTTAAGAGGAATTACCAATATACTTAATTTCGGCAAAATTAGAGCCAGCTATTCTTCCATGGGGAACGATGCAGGGATAGGCAATTTCGCTTATCTTACTACTATTAATCAAGGGTCAACAGTATTTGGCTATCCTTCCGTTTTGCAACCCGTCTCTTCCTTGAATAATTCGGGCTTGGTCACTTTGACCAATGTTTGGGAAAAGGTAGAACAGACTAATATAGGTACGGATTTATATTTTCTCCAAAATCGTTTGAACGCCACTTTCGATTATTTCATTAAGAATAATAACGATATGCTATCGAATATTACTGTTCCTTCTGTTTTAGGTGGAACCCCTCCGAAAACCAATAGTGGTTCGATGAGCACTAAAGGATGGGAAGTGACTAGTGGCTGGCAGGAAACGAAGAAAGATTATTCTTATAATTTCTCTGTCAATATGAGTAATACCAATAGTTTGGTTAAGAATGTAGAAGGATATGATAATTATGGAGCTGGTAAAAACCATATCGTAAACGGCTACCCTTTAAATTCTTGGTTTGTATATAAAACCGACGGCTATTTCAAAAATCAGGCAGATGTAGATGCCTACTATACAAAATACGGTAGTAGTTCGGATTTGTCAGCAATGCCACAAACCAATTCTGCCGTGGCATTAAGACCTGGTGATACAAAAAAGATACCTGGTCCTGCCGGCACAATTACTTCTGTTGGAAATGATCAAAGTGCTTTAGTGTATAAAGGAGATGGTAATCCTCACTATGTTTTTGGTATTAATTTGGGTGGTTCACTCAAAGGCTTTGATATAAGTGCTTTTTTTCAGGGTTGGCTAAAACAGCAGATAATGCGAAATGGCTGGATGGCATATCCTTTTGGTGCAATATACACCAATCAAAATCCTACATTCTTAGGAAAAACATGGACCGAACAAGATCCTACTGCTGAATTTCCCCGTTTGACCGTAAATGGAACCCGGGCAAAATGGAATTATGCCAATAACGATTTTATGTTGCAGAACAATCAGTATGTCCGCCTAAAATCTTTGGTTATTGGCTATACGCTTCCTGAAAGAATAACAAAACGAGCTAAAATTGATAAGGTTCGATTCTATTTTTCCGGGAATGACCTATGGGAGCTTAAAAGTGTAAAAGATGGTTTTGATCCGGAAATGGGTGAAACCTCTCAGAACGTAGGCTATCCTTTTTACAGAACGTGGTCTTTTGGTGTAAATGTTGGGTTCTAAATTAAAAAAAAATCTTGTATGAAACAGACAATATATAAATTCATTTTCGGCGGACTCTTATTAGGGATGGTTTCCTGTCAGAAGACATTTTTGGACCTTACACCGCCTAGCACAATTACGGATGCTGTTTATTTTAAAACGCCAAGTGATTTTAAGGCTTATACTTCTGGTTTCTATTCTCAATTAATGGGGTGGAAGTCGCCTTATGGCGGCAATAGTGTTTATAATTATATGGATATTACCTCCGATTTATCAACATCGTCAATATTCAGTTCGGATATAGGACATGGGACAATCGCTGCTTCAACAAGTGATAATCGTTGGAACAATAATTACTCTTTTATCAGGCAAACCAATATTGTACTGTCCAGAGCCCAATCATACACTGGTGCGGGAGATATTTCGCAATATGTAGGAGAAGCTTATTTTTTTAGGGCAAATGCATATTTCAATTTATTGAAATTTTATGGAGGTGTTCCTATTGTTTCTACCGTCTTAGATGTAAACTCCGGCGAATTGCAAGCTCCTCGTAATAGTCGTTATGATGTGGTTACCCAAATATTATCAGATCTAGATAGTGCTATTGTAAGGTTACCTATAGAACAAAACATTCCGGCAACAGACAAAGGGCGTATAAGCAAGTGGGCTGTCGAAGCATTCAAAGCTAAAGCCGAATTATATGAAGCTACATGGAGAAAATATAATGGCACTTCTACTGATTATCAGGGATCTGCCGGACCGGCCAGCGACCAAATCAAACCTTTCTTGGCGGATGCTGTGGCCATGTGTAAGGACGTAATGGATAACGGAGGTTATTCCCTTTGGAATTATAATAGCAATGCGACAATGGCTAATATGAGCTCATTATATTTATTCAATCTGGAAGATGCTGGTTCCAATCCCGCAGGCTTGACCAAAGCGAGTAATAGTGAATTTATATTGTATGGCACGTATGATTACACGTACCGGAAAGGTGGCATTAATTTGTCACATACAATGCAGCTAATGTCACCGAGCCGCAAATTTATGGATATGTGCCTGTGCACCGATGGTTTACCTCCTGATAAATCTCCTTTATTCCAAGGATATCATCATGCAGGAGATGAATTTAAAAATAGGGACCTTAGGTTATTGGCCTATGTAGATGGTACAACAACAACGCCGGCTGCTGGTTCTGTCAACTTGAATGTTGGTCTGTCAGGCTATGGAAATGCCAAATTTATAGCCTACAAATATGGGACTTACAGAACAGACAATCAGGAATCGCAAAACTATCCTATCATTCGTCTGGCAGAAGTGTATTTAACCTATGCAGAGGCATTATATGAATTGAATGGTGCGGTTACTGATGCACAGTTAGATGAATCAATTAATAAATTAAGAGATCGTGCAGGTGTTGCGCATTTAACCAATGCGCTGGCCACTACTTATGGTTTAAATATGCGAGATGAAATTCGAAGAGCGAGGGCTGTGGAGCTGTATCTTGAGGGAGACAGGTTTGATGATTTGAAACGTTGGGGTATTCTTGAATCCTCACTAAATCCTTCTCATTGCGGCATGGTAGTGGGCGGCTCCGGCTATGCTACTGATTTTAGAAATACCGACGGATCTAACACTTCCCTATATGCACCTAACACCTATGTTTGGGGCGAGGAAGCGGTACAGACTGCGGCAGGTACGCTTAAATGCGTAGTAATTGATAGTCACCAGAATCATACATTAGCTAAAAAGGATTATCTGTGGCCATTACCTACGGATCAATTGAGCTTAAATAAACATTTGATTCAGAATCCCGGGTATTGAGCTCTGTAAGTTAGAAATAAGTTCATTCGATCGTTGAAGAAATAAAAATATACAAATGAAAAAAATATTCAAAGTACCATTGATTTTATTGTCAATAATAACATATTTCTTAATGAGTGGCTGTGAAAAAGGCCCGCAATATGAGAAGTATACTTACCCTCCGCAAACAGCTACAGGCATAAGTGCCAGTAGCGGCTATCCTGGTTCATATATAACAATAACGGGTAAAAATTTTGACACCATACCGAAAGCCATTAGGGTATGGTTTGGGGGTGTGCCTGCAGATAGTATTATTAGTAGCAATGGCACGCAGATTGTTGTGAAAGTTCCAGCAAAAGCAATTTCCGGAAAAGTGAGTTTAAAGGTTTGGACCACACTAGACGATTCCATAGGTGTGTTTACTGTTATTCCGGCACCTATATACAGTTCGATAAGCACCAACCGTGCACAGGTTGGGGATACCGTTATTATTACCGGCACAAATTTCGGTACGGATGAATCGAAGGTTAAAGTATTTATTGGTAGTGCCAACGCTGGAATTATATCACTTTCTGATACGAGAATTCAATTTAAAGTTCCGGATGCTTCATCTGGTACTCTTGTTTTGATGTTTGGTACGTTTCAGGTTAAGGGTACAGCATTCTTTATCGGCGATGAAAAAATAACGGGACGCCTGATCGGTTTTTCAGGCTCGTATAAAAATAATCCTGCTACGACCATTGCGGCGGCTGTTGACAGTAATCTGAATACATATGCAGATGCTGCAACCCCAACCGGTTATGTAGGGTATGATTTCGGCTCCGGCAAAGGCGGTCACCTTACATTGTTCCGTTATGCCCCCCGCGCCGGTTATCCTGAACGTATGATCGGTGGTGAAATAAGAGGCGCAAATGATCCTACTCTTGATGATGCGGTGACGCTTTACACGATTACACAGCAACCTGATCCAGGGGTGTATACGAGCGTAGAAATTCCAACTACTGAAACATATCGTTATCTCTATTATTATTCACCGAGCGGAAACTGTGATATCGCTGAAATTGAATTCTATGGTCAAATTGAAGAAAAGCCGTTACCCGTTGGAAAATTGATTTATGAGTTTGAAGTCGACGGTGATAATGAAGGCTGGACGCCACAGCAAAGTGGAACTTGGACAGTTAGTAAAGGTGCTATGGACGTCACATTCGCCCCAACATCCGGAAAGAAGCGTGCAGATTTATCTCAGACTATCCTGCCTGTCACGGTGCAGACTGGTGCCTATCCTATAGTTGCTATTAAGTTTAATAAGCCCGCGACCTGTAATATAACTTTTGATACGAACCTCGGCTCTGTTGGGAATGGCAGTAACAAGTATAAAACAGATTTTATGAGTCAGGACGTTTATTATTGGGATCTGTCGACGCAGTCATTTGGTACTACTTTGCAAACTAACGAGCAGCTTTCACTTTCGACTTTCCAGTTCAAGATTGCGGACGTGCCACAAACAGACCCTGCTCTTGGATATACTGTGCAATGGATAAGAACATTTGCCAGCGTGCAGGACTTACAAGATTTTTTAAATAAATAATGATGTGCCGGATAAGCAACGTCTTATTCGGCATCTTTTAAATTACAATGAATTAAGATGAAAAAGTTCCCTTTCTTATTTTTTTTAGTTTCTTGTTTATGTATGGCTACAGCCTGTTCCAAAGGTGGCGGCAACTTGAAAGATAACGCGACTGGTACGGATACTAGTACTGATTCAACTGCAACCAGTAAAACCATTACCTTTATTGATACCTTGTCTGATAATACTCCCTTTATCCATCCGGGCTTATTACAAAGTCAGGCGGATTTTGACAGGATTAAAGCAAAAGTAGAGGCAGGCGCTTCTCCATGGATAGATGGCTGGAATAAACTGATTGCCAATTCTCATGCTCAAGTGGATTATACTCCGAACCCAGTGGATACGCTCATCAGAGGTGGTAGTTCGAGGGAACAACCCAAGCCGGATAATTATTCCAGGGCTTTTAATGATGTTGCTGCTGCCTATCAACTGGCTATTCGTTGGAAGGTAACCGGGGATAATTCTTATGCCGACGCAGCCGTTCGTATTTTAAATGCTTGGGCATCAACTTGCAAAGCCATTTCCGGAGATTCCAATACGGCACTTGCAGGCGGGATTTACGGTTATCAATTTGCCAATGCTGGCGAAATATTACGAGGTTATTCTGGATGGAAAGCTGCTGATTTTGAAAAATATAAGTCTTTTATGGTGAATGTCTTTTATTCAAATAACCATGCTTTTTTGACAACCCATTGGGGTACCTGTGATTCCCATTATTGGGCGAACTGGGATATGTGCGCACTGGCCTCTGAGATGGCAATTGGTGTTTTAACTGACAATAGGCAACTTTATAATGCCGCGATTTATTATTTTCAAAAGGGAATAGGTACAGGAAATATTCATAATGCAATCAATTATGTATATGGTGATAGTCTGGCACAGTGGCAAGAAAGTGGCCGTGATCAGGGACATTGCACACTCGACGTTGCCTTAATGGGTGTTATCTGCCAACAGGCTTGGAATCAGGGTGACAATCTTTTTGGTTTAGACAATAACCGTTTTTTGAAAGCCTGTGAGTATGTTGCGAAGTATAACGTTGCGCAACTTGACGTACCCTATACTGCATATATTAATTGCGAAGGCGTATCAAATCCTGTAATTAGTCCGGATTCGAGAGGCACCATCAGACCCATGTGGGAGTTGGTGTACAATCATTATGTAAAATTAAAAGGACTGAAAGCTACTTGGACAGATATGGGAGCGAGAAGTGTTCGCCCTGAAGGTGGTGGTGGCGATTACGGTCCCAACAGTGGGGGGTATGATCAATTGGGGTTCGGCACATTGTTGTACTCTAGATAATTGATGAAGAAAAAAAACATAGTGCGATCGTCATTTTTGTAGAGGAGGCGGTGTAATATTTTTAGCTTTTTCAGCGCCGCGTTTTTTTGACCATTCGGGTTTCAGCTCTTTACTGTTTTATTTAAAAAGAATTACTAATAATCGGACACTATGGGTATTTTAAACAAGAAATTTACGCTCGCGGGCATTGTTATTTTATTAGTTGCAAATTTTTTATTGAGCGGCGCCTTATTTGCTGCAAAGCTGCAGCATACTTATAAAATATTATCACCTGACAGGCAAACTGTTTTTGAGCTTGTGAATGATAAAGGAAATTTATCTTATTATGTAAACCATCATGATAGTCCAATAGTAAAACCATCGAGGTTGGGGTTTGTTTTTAACAATGTGACAGTAGGAAAAAATACAGTTGTGAGCGGTAAAACCTTCTCATCACACCGGGGTAGCTTTGCATGGCGGCTTGGAGAAGATGACTCAATTTCCAATAACTATAATGAGGTCGTTTTTGCTTGCGCAAGCGGAAAGATTCGTTTTAATATCGTCGTTCGGGTATATGACGGAAGTGTCGCTTTCCGGTATAAAATTCTGTCGCAGTCACACATTGATGATGGCAATATTATGCGCGAGCTTACCACATTTGTATTTAATAAACCATTGACTATTTTTCAATTCAATCAAGAATCTGTATTTATCCCAATCAGCGTTGATTCCATGGAAAACACTTGTGATTTTCCTGCTACCCTTACAGATCATAAAAATACCTACATCAGCATTGGGGAAGCCGATAATGAAAATTATACCAAAGCTGAATTAATAAAAGGCGCTGAAGAAAATAGTTTGCAGATTTCATTTACGCACGATTCGGTGGTACACATTACAAGTGGGTACGAAACACCGTGGAGAACTATTAGTTATTCAAATACAGCAATTGGATTGCATAAATTTAGTCAGCTATATTTAAAATTAGTAAATCCTGTTTATAGACGTATCCCTTCTTGGATTGTTCCCGGAAAGTTAATCAGGTCACAGCTTACCACAGCCGACGGACTGCGGTGTGTGGATTTTGCAGTCGCGCATAATTTTCAGTATGTCCTGTTCGATGGAGGCTGGTATGGACCACAAAGGCTATCAACATCCCACCCCGAAAGGCCTATTGCCGAAATTAATTTACATAAGATTATAGAATATGGAAAAGAGAAAGGCATAGGAGTTATTTTATATATCGATCGCGTGGAGTTGAAAGCTAAGCTGGATACTTTATTGCCATTGTATAAAAGCTGGGGAGTTAAAGGATTAAAATTTGGCTTCGTGGATGGACTTACCCAAAATGGCTTAAAATGGCTGAATGGAGCGATGAAAAAAGTAATGGATGAAGGGTTCATTCTTGATATTCACGACAATTACAAACCAACAGGTTTGAGCAGAAAATACCCTTGCTTATTGACGCAGGAAGGGATCAGGGGAGACGAGCACGGGCCTGATGCTTTTCATACAACAACCTTGCCCTTTACCCGCTTCTTAGCCGGCCCGGCCGATTTTACTTTTTGCTATCCGAATGCAAAGAATAGTTTCAGCAAAAATCTTAAAGTAAGCATGGCGCAACAACTGGCTTTGACTGTCATTTATTTCAGTCCTTTGCAGTCGATGTTTTGGTATGGAAGGCCGGAAAATTATACAAATGAACAGCAAATAGAATTCTTCAAATATGTGCCTACCGTATGGGATGAATCACATTATCTTGCAGGAGAAATCGGGAAATATATAAGTGTTGCCCGAAGGAAGGGTAAGGTTTGGTTTATAGGAAACGCGGCAGGGCTACAGGACTGGAATGGTAGTATTAAATTAAACTTTTTAAGCCCGCATACCATATACAAAGCCATAATATATGCAGACGGAATAGATGGTGGAATTGTTAAAAATGCAATTGAATTAAAAGAAGGTGATACATTGCCTATACATATAAAAGCAAAAGGCGGAGAAGCCGTTATAATAACGCCTTTATTAAAATAATTAAAAGTTTATTTGTAAGCATAATATAGAGATGAATGAAACAATTAACTAATAATATACTTTTATTTCTAGTCATTTTGCAGGGCTTGACTTCCTGTTCTGCAATAAAAAATACTTCAAATAAAAATTGGTCAGCGGTCATACGACCAGGTACTATATGGCGTGATAACAATGAAAATCCTATACAGGCACACGGCGGCGGAATTATAAAAATTAAAAATACATGGTATTGGTTTGGCGAATATCGTGGTAAAGACGTTCAACCAGGCTATCGTTATGTAGGTTGTTATTCGTCGAAAGATTTAGCGCATTGGACTTTTTTAAACAAAATGAAATTTTCCGCTCCCGACGGGTTTTCTCAAGAATGGATTTTGGAACGTCCTAAAGTTTATTTCAATAAAAAGACCGAAAAATACGTGATGTATTTTCATCTTGATGATAACCATTATAAAAGAGCAGAAATAGGTATTGCGGTGAGCGACTGCGTGGACAAAGGCTATCATTTTGTAAAACATTTTCGTCCTTTTGGTATGGAGAGCCGCGATATTGGTCAATTTATTGATGATGACGGGACAGCCTATCTTATTTTTGAAAACAGGCCCACAAACGGTTTTGTAATTGCACGCTTATCAGATAATTACATGACCCTGAACAAAGTATGTTTGGTGCATAAATCATTGGAAGGTGGTGCAATTGTCCATTACAAGGGATTGTATTACGTTATCGGTTCTCATCTTACAAGTTGGAAGCCTAATCCGAATGTTTACGCTACGGCGAACTCTCTTGAGGGTCCTTGGACAACTTTTGAAAATATTGCCGCCCCAAATATGAACACTTATGGCTCTCAATCCAGTAATTTATTGAAAGTTCAGGGGACAAAAAGTAAGACAGTAATTTTTATAGGCGATATTTGGAAACCCTCGACACAATGGGATTCGCGATATTTATGGATGCCTTTGAAAATGAGCAACAGAAAAATGTATCTTCCCAAACCGCAACCATGGAAAATAAATATCAAGACAGGAAAAGTGAAGTTGATAAAAAAAGATTCTTTAGATGTATAAAATTGCTTCTTGTCAGGAAAAAAAGATATGCTTCTTTAATACACATTTAGCTAAGGCGCTTGTGGTTATAAAGTGAACCAAATTATACAATGGGGAAGCCTCGAAAACTAATTAAAGCATAAATAAAAATATTTTGAGGAAAGATGAAAAAATTAAATCAAATTGGAGATAAATATTGTATAAAATTTTTGGGAATAACCGTTATAAATTTGTTGATGATTTTTTGCGTAAGAGCCCAAAAATTATTGACCTATCCTTTTCCTACCAGCGAGACCTCCTTGTTGCATAACAGTGATTTCACGGTAAAAGTGAGAAAACCTGATGGGAAATGGCAACAATTGTATGAATATAATATAAAGGTAGATGACGTGCATGGTACTTATAATCATGTAGAAAACGCCACAATGTGTAGTTTTGATTTTTCCGGCGCAGTTGAGGTTGCCGTTACATTCAATAAAGGGGAGATGCACAGTGCGCGGATTAGGCCCTTATCTTATGATATTAGCCATGAGGTAAAAGGGAATACTCTATACTTTAAATTGTCGAAGCCGCGTAATCTTTCCGTTGAAGTGAATGGTGATATTTTTCATAATCTCCATCTTTTTGCTAATCCAATACAAACATTTGTACCTGATTTGAAAGATACGGATTTGATATACTTTGGCCCGGGTGTTCATCATTTAAAGGATAACAGATTATATGTGCCTTCGGGAAAAACGGTATATCTCGCTGGAGGTGCTGTATTAATGGGCCAGGTACTTTTTGAGCATGTGCGTAATGCTAGATTGCTTGGCCGAGGTATGATAGCTCCTTCAGTGAAAATGGGTGTTCATATAGCCTATTCCAAAAATATTACTGTAGAAGGCATTGTTTGTACGCAATGTGCAACAGGAGGATCCGATAGCGTTACCATAAGAAATGTAAAGGCAATTAGTTATTACGGGTGGGGGGATGGGATGAATGTATTTTCCAGTAATTATGTAACCTTTGATAATGTGTTTTGCAGGAATTCAGATGACTGTACGACCGTCTATGGTACACGTTTGGGATTTACTGGCGGATGTAATCACATTCTAATGAAAAACGCTACTTTATGGGCCGACGTTGCGCATCCTATTCTGATAGGTACACACGGAAATGCATCGCATCCGGATACCCTGCAAAATATTGAATACGACAATATTGATATTCTAGATCATAATGAAATGCAAGTAGATTATCAGGGTTGTATGAGTATCGATGCAGGCGATAATAATTTTATCAGAAATGTGAAATTTGAAAACATAAGAGTGGAAGATTTCAGAAGGGGACAATTACTGAATCTTAGAGTATTCTTTAATAAAAAATATTGTAAAGCCCCCGGGCGCGCTATTGAAAATATTTTATTTAAAAACGTTCGCTATAAGGGCAGCCATTCAGAATTATCTATTATCTCGGGGTACGATAGTTCAAGGAAAATTCAAAATGTGTTGTTTGACAACCTGGTTATTAATGGTGTAAAAATAAGCGACCATATGAAAAATAAACCCACGTGGTATAAGACTTCTGATATGGCGAGATTCTTTGTTGGAGAGGACGTGGAAAATATCCAGTTTAAATAGCCATTTATTTGGGAAGAAATAATGATAAATTGTGTTGTATCAAGCACAACAACAGAAGTCACAATAAGAATAATATAACAGCTTAAAAATTATTTAAATGAGACATTTACCCTATATAGCCATTTTGGCTACATTATTTATAAGTTGTCAGCATAAGCAAAATGATTTTGAAGTCCAAAAGGAGCTTAAATACTGCGAACAACAGGCGAGAAAAACACTTGCTCAAATTCCCAATGATTCCCTATTTCCGAGAAGCATTTCAAAGGGTAAAACCAATTGGGACTATGTTGATAGAGCCGATTGGACAAGTGGTTTTTGGCCTGGTATACTATGGAATTTATATCAATACACAGGCGACAAATTATTTAAAATAAAAGCTGATAGCGCAACGAGGGAATTGGCTTCAAATGCCTATACAGCCTCTTTCGACCACGACTTAGGTTTTATGTTGTATAATAGTTTTGGAAATGGGTATAGAGTAACAAAAGATAGTAGTTATAAAAAGGTGCTTCTTGCAGCTGCGGATAGCTTGGCAACCTTATTTAATCCTACAATTGGGACGATACTTTCCTGGCCGTCTATGGTAAAGAAAATGAATTGGCCTCATAATACGATCATTGACAATATGATGAATTTAGAACTACTCTTTTGGGCAGCCAAAAATGGTGGTGGACAAAAATTGTATGATATTGCTGTTAAACATGCGCTGACGACAATGAAAAATCAATTCCGCCCTGATTATTCAAATTATCATGTAGTTGTGTATGACACAACAACAGGAAGGGTCATTAAAAGAATTACGCACCAAGGATATTCAGATTCGTCTATGTGGGCTAGAGGGCAAGCTTGGGCCATTTATGGCTTTACCATGGTTTACAGAGAAACTCATGAACAAAAATTCTTAGATTTTGCTCAAAAAGTAGCAAATGTCTATTTGCAAAGATTGCCCAAAGATTTGATTCCCTATTGGGATTTTAATGCACCTGACATTCCAAACGCGCCTAGGGATGCATCGGCTGCAGCGGTGACGGCTTCTGCATTATTAGAATTATCTACTTATGTAGGAGAAAAAAGACAATCAGAAAATTATTTTGATAAGGCGATAGCAATGCTTAAAGAACTTTCAAGTTCTAAGTATCAAAGTAGAGAAAAAAATGACGCTTTTTTATTGCATTCTACTGGGAATATGCCGATTCATGGCGAAGTTGATGTGCCTATTATTTATGCAGATTATTATTATTTGGAAGCTTTATTAAGATTAAAAGAAATTGAAAATACTCATAAACTTAAATTTTAATGAGAAAAATATTCTTGAATGCTGCTTTATTTATTTGCGGATTTTTCAGCTTCTCTATATCCCGGGCTCAATATCCTGGACAGCATCTAAATGCGCTTTCAGTTAAAACGAAAGTATCTATAAAAGCCTACGCTTTTAATCTTAAGAATATTAGATTATTGGATGGCCCCTTTAAGGAAAATATGCAACGGGATGAACAGTGGATAATGTCAATTGCTACTAATAGACTTTTACATGATTTTCGCGTTACAGCAGGTATGAAAGTGACTTCCGAATCCTTAGGCGGCTGGGAGTCAATGGATAGTGAATTAAGGGGGCACACTACTGGACATGTAATGTCTGCTTTGGCGTTATTATATGCTTCAACAGGTGATTCTATTTATAAGAGCAAAGGAGACAGTATAGTTGCGGGTCTCGCAGAAGTGCAGGAAGTATTAAATCAAAATGGTTATTTAAGTGCATTTCCTCAGCATTTAATAGATCGATGTATAGCAGGGCAACAAGTTTGGGCTCCTTGGTATACGCTTCATAAAATTATGGCTGGTTTAATTGATATGTACCTGTACGCAGGAGACAAGTTGGCCTTAACTGTGGCGGTCAAAATGTCTAATTGGGCATATGAAAAACTCAAGCCCCTTTCCAGGGAACAAATTGCTGTGATGCTTCGAAATGAGTTTGGAGGGATGAACGATGCATTTTATAACCTTTATTCTATTACCGGAAATCCAAAGGACTTACAATTGGCCGAAATATTTTATAATAAAAAGCTATTAGATCCGCTTGCAGAAAAACAGGATGATTTAGCTGGCTTACATGCCAATACGCAAATTCCAAAAATCATAGGAGAAGCCCGAGGCTATGAATTGACGGGCAATAAAAAAGGAAAAGATATTGCCAATTACTTTTGGAATACCGTGATCAGTACGCAAACTTTTGCTACCGGCGGTAACAGTGACAAGGAGCATTTTGCGCAGCCTGGTAAATTGTCTCCCCATTTAACGGGTTACACCCAAGAGACTTGTAATACCTACAATATGTTGAAGCTTACCAGACATCTATTTTCTTGGTCTGGAGAAGAAAAGTACATAGATTATTATGAAGATGCTTTGTACAATGATATTTTGCCACAGCAAGATCCGGAAAGTGGCATGGTATGCTATTTTACGCCCTTGAAGCCAGGTGCTTTTAAGGTTTACAGTACTAAATTTCAATCATTCTGGTGTTGCGTTGGAACAGGTTTTGAAAGCCATGCTAAATATGGGGAAGGCATTTATTATCATAATGATAAGGGTGTATTTGTTTCCTTATTTATTCCATCCGTTTTAAATTGGAAGCAAAAGGGTATTAAAATTATACAAACAACAAATTATCCTCAAACACCAACAATAAATTTAAAAATTGAAACAGATAAAACTATAGAAATGCCTTTGTATATAAGATACCCGTCTTGGGCGGTTTCAGGAGCATCTATTGTTGTTAATGGAGCGCATATTAAGGTAAATGAGAAGCCAGGAAGTTTTATTACAATAAACCGAAAATGGGAAAAAGGCGATAGTGTTGAAATTTCTTTTCCAATGTCATTAAGATTAGTTCCTATTCCAGATAATCCAAAAATTGCTGCGATAGCTTATGGGCCAATCATTTTGGCAGCACCTTTAGGTACTAATGGGATTTTACCTCCAGCGCCATTTTCAGATCCGTCAAAACATGATGATTACTATACTTACAACTACAAGATTCCAAATGGTATCACCAATCAATTAGATATTCCCGTCCATAATTATAAAAACTGGATTAAACGGGCTGGAAGTAATAGGGGGATTGAGTTTGATATAAAAAATGGAGATACCGGTAGCGAAATTGCTTTAAAACCATTTTATCAAATTCATCGACAACGATATAATGTTTATTGGCAATTTAAATAGGACAATATATATAGCTTATCTATAGAGAATATTGCTTCGTTTAATTTCAAGATAAAATAATCAAAGAATTAAATTCATTTGTTATTAACGAAGGGTCCCAAGGGCGCGACAATCGAACTCTAAACGTTTTTTATGAAATTAAAATTTTGTTTTTTTTGTGTATCAATTTTGTTGATTTCTTTTACCCGTTGTTTTGCCGATTCAGTCTGGCAATGGTCAGTTAAAGTAAATTCGGTTTCTTTAGATAATGCTCATAATCACCCACGTGCTTTCTTATGGATTCCACCTAATTGTAAATATGTCCGCGGCATAGTTGTAGGGCAAAATAATATGTTGGAGGAAGGTATTTTGCAAGATGATTCTTTTAGAAAAACACTTACCGGACTTGGTTTTGCAGAAATTTTTTTCGCACCTACTTTTGATTACTGGCAAAATGCATCAAAGAATGATTCAGTAAATATAAAGTTTAATGAAGTCTTAAAACAGCTGGCTTGTAGATCCGGTTATTTAGAATTAAAGGATGCGCCAATCATTCCAATTGGTCATTCTGCGATGGCTTCTTTCCCTTGGAATTTCGCAGCATGGAACCCAAATCGTACACTAGCTATATTATCTATTCATGGCGATGCGCCTTTAACCAATCTGGTTGGAAATGGGCGTCCTAATGTAATTTGGGGCAAACATAACATTGATGGTGTTCCTGCTTTGATGGTGATGGGTGAATATGAATGG
>NZ_JBNQGD010000086.1:0-12695 GCF_050436765.1 Arachidicoccus sp.
GCCCAATTCACTCCTTTAAAATTGGACGTATTACTTATTACGGTATCCACTGTTGCAATAGGAGGTTCTACCGGGCTGACTTCCGGCTGCCCATTTACATTCTTTTGACAAGAAAGGACTGAAACACAACTAAACATTAATAGGAAAATGCTTTTCATTTTATCTTCTTTTATTAAATAGATTAAATATACCTTTAATAACCTTGATTTTGTTCCAATTGATTATTGGACGCCTGAATTTCAGCACGAGGAATCGGTAACCAATATTCTTTGTCTTCAAACTTACGACCATCCAATGCAATTATTTTATTGTATGTAAATGTATCACCAGACTTATTGATAGAAATACCATAAGCCGGTACATTCTCTGTTGAGTCTGCAATTTTCCATCTACGAACATCATAAAATCTTTGTTCTTCAAATGCCAATTCAATTCTACGTTCTTCTCTAATCGCCATGCGCATTTGGGGCTGAGAAAGACCACTAGGTAAAGCTGGCATATTTACGGTGGCTCTAGCTCTAATACTATTAATTGCATTGTATACCGTCGCATCAGGCCCTACTGCCTCGTTCTGCGCCTCGGCATAATCCAACAATATTTCAGCATAACGCAGGTAAATCCATGGCTGATTGCCAGCAACAGACCAAGGATTATCAATGGGATTATTGTCATCCATAAATTTCTTTAAATAATATCCAGTCTTTGACGTATTCCAGTTAGAAGGGCCATCTTTACTATCTTTCCCACCTGGAGTGTAGGTCTGAACTGTGCTTGAACGGTATTGAGCACCATTGTATAAAATGGTAGCATAAAAACGTGGATCTCTATTATCATATGGATGTGTCGGATCATAGCCTGAGGTAGGATCGGTAATGGATTTACCGTTGCTCATTTCATAATCATCTACCAAGTTCTGCAGCGGTACATTACCGCCCCAGCCGTCATATCCGTTAGGCCCGTTAGCGATTTCCAAACATACATGTCTGGCATTGATGGTGTAAAGTCTTTCAAAAATAATTTCATTATTGTTCTCATCTAAAAACAAATTACGATAACCACCTTGAGAAAGGCTATACTTGCCTAAATCCATCACCGCCTTTGCGGCAGCGGCAGCAGCACTCCATGAACCTACATTATAGAGAGGACTAGCAGCATATAAAAGTAACCTTGCCTTTAGCCCTAATGCCGCCCCCTTTGTTGCTCTACCAAGCGCCCAATTACCATCATTATTTAAAGGAAGTAGCGCAGCAGCAGTATCAAATTGAGCAGCGGTATAATTAATGCAATCACTTAAACTTGAACGATGAAAAAGAGCTGTATCTGTGATTAAATTATCGGTTAAGTTATACACCTTATCTCCTGTAAGCACCACTCTTCCGTAATTTCTGATTAAATCAAAATATCTGAAAGCTCTAATAAATTTCAATTCACCTAACAATCTACTACGATGATCCGCACTCATTTGAACTTTATCAATATTTTGGATGGCATAGTTGCATTCTCTGATGCTTCTGTAACTACGACCCCAAATGGTACTAGCTATTCCCAGGTTTTCCGGGGCCAGCTGATCACGTTGTATTAACCAACTGTTGTCGTCGTTATTGTAAATAGACTCATCGGTCACTGAACTCCACATAGAGTATTCAAATCCGCGACCGAAACCGGGAGGAGTGCCCTCTCCTTCTTTGTCTTGCAATTTTACACCTAGATATCGATTAATAACATAATCTTCAAATAAGGAAGAATCTCCGATTATAGATACATCCGACACTCTATCGGTGGGATTAATATTTAAATAGTTTTTTTGACAAGACGAAAGCAACAATGTTATTGTTATCGCTACTGCAGCTATGGTTATATGGAAATACTTTTTCATAAAGAATTAAAATTTGAGGTTTAGACCTACGTTAATGATTTTTTGTTGAGGATAAAACTGCCCACTTCCGCTAGTCCCTTCCGGATCATAATCTTTAACCGGAGAAATAGTGAAAAGATTAAATGCATTTACAAAAACTCTTAGGCTGGAAATATGTATATTTTTCAAAATGGTTTCCGGAATCTGGTATCCTAATTCAACATTTTTTAAACGAACAAAAGATGCGTTATTCAGCCAAAAAGTATTGTTATACAATCCTCCACTTATAGCGCTTGAGGATCTATCGGAAACTTTAGGATAAGTCCCGTTTGGATTTGAAGGACTCCATCGATTATCTGCCCAACTACTATAAAAATTGCCAATACTCCCTGCCTCCGGTAATACATATTGACTAACCTGCGCTTGACCTGCAAATACAGCTGATAGATCAAAATTATGGAAACTGGCATACAGGTTCAACCCATAAGTAATTCGAGGGATATTCCCGTATTTGCTTCTTATCTGATCATCGGCAGTAATTTTTCCATCATGATTGTAGTCCTGATAAATCAGATCTCCCAATTGAGCCCCGGATACATGCGGAATGGAATCTAGTTGCGTTTGTGTTCTGAAAATACCAATTGACTTATATAACAAATAGGTATTTAAAGAGCCTCCAGTTTGTCTCTGATAAGGCAAGGTCCCGGCTGCCTCATCAATAAATATGATTTTATTTTTAGCATAGGTAAAATTTCCAGAAATACCCCAAGAAAAATTACCCGGATGATTATAGCCCAAAGTTCCTTCAAATCCATTATTATTAACTTTGCCAATATTTTCCGATGGCACTAAAGGATCTGAATTATAAGGGTTCACAATGCCGGAGGTACCCGGTAAAGAAGCATTTCTTGTCGTTAAAATGTTAGATCTTTTTTGCCAAAATAGGATTGCTTCTAAAGTAAAGTTTTTCAATATAGTAGCGTTAATTCCCAGATCGGTCTTTCTGGCCGTTTCCCAAGTAATGCCCGGGTTGGCGAGTTTTATAAGGTCAATCCCCGGCGTAATATAATTGCCACTGCCGCTATTCAAAACATAGGCACTATTGAAGGAATAATTTTGAAAATATTGAAATAAACCTACATTGTCATCTCCTAAAGTACCGTAGGAGGCTCTGATTTTTAAATTATCGACGATATCATTTTTGAACCAGTTCTCTTTAGAAATTATGTACCCTGCAGAAATAGATGGGAAATAACCATATCGTTTCTCCGATGGAAAAGTTGATGATCCGTCAACACGAAGCTGACCTTCTAATAAATACTTTTCATCATAATTATAAGCTAACCTACTAATGACACTAGTTCTGGTAAAGTTGTAGCTGCTGCCATAATTGTTTTGATCTGTTGCGGCTGTACCGCCTGCAGATAGTTCGGGTGTTTGCAGCGTTGGAAAATTCATTCTTGAAGCACCAAAAGTTTCAGAATGGTTCTTGCTTTGTTCATAACCTACGAATGCATCTAGATGATGCTTCCCAAAACTATGCACATAATTCAACTTAATGTTGGAGGTAGTTAAAGACTGATTTATCTGCGATTCTGAAAGAGAAGCCTTTCCGGCAGAACCTCCAACAACAACGCTATTATAATTATTAGAAGTTGGGTCATAAGAATAAAGCAAATATGGTTGACTAAATGATTTGTCAAAATTCCAGGATTTATCAGCCGATAAAAATCCATCCAGAGACAATCCTTCAATACCAGGAATACTATAACTTCCTTTTAAAATGCCATTAAAGTATTGTGTTGGATTATGATTCAGGCCTCCAATATTGGTAACCTGTAATGCAGGATTGTTATTTTCAATACCGGTTGTGGGTAGTCCGTTCGGATAAAATGCACCCACTATTGGTTTCCCCCTGTATATTGATCTGAAAATATCTCCCGCGCCCACCTGAGGATATTGTCTGTCTTCATCTCTTCCTGCAAGCGATAAACTTACTTTGAACCTACTGGTTACGTTTGCATCAATATTTGAGCGAAAATTATATTGATGATATTTAGTCGCTCCATTCTTATAGATTCCATTTTGTGAAATGGTACCCAGTGATACAAAATATTTTACGTCTTCATTCCCTCCAGAAACATTAAGGTCATGCTGGCTTTGTGAAGCCACATTTTTTAAAGTTTGCTTTTCCCAGTTCGTATTTGGATAATTCAACAGGTCCGAACCATCTTTAAATTTTTGTATCTGTTCACTGGTATAAGCTTGATTCATTCCTTTACTGGGACTGGCGTAATAGTCGATTTCATTCATAATCTGGGCATAGGTCGCTGCGTCAGCCATTTTAGGCAAGCGAGTTGGAGAACTGAATCCTTGATTAAAAGAATAATTAATAACTGGCTTTCCTAGCGCTCCTCTTTTGGTTGTTACGAGGATAACACCATTTGCAGCCCGGTTTCCATAAATAGCAGCAGAAGCATCCTTCAACACTGTAATGCTCGCAATATCATTGGGGTCTAATCTTTCCAGGCCACCTAATTGTCCCGGAACACCATCCACCACAACAAGCACATCATTGTTACCTGTTGTCGCTAATCCTCGGATGCTAATACTTGAGCCATCATAACCAGGCTCTCCTGAACGATTATCTACAATAATACCCGAGAAACGTCCGGCAAGAGAATTGGATAAATTGGGCTGAGGGCTTTTTACCAAATCAGCTCCTTTTACTTCGGACACAGACCCTGTTAATGTCGCACGCTTTTGTGTTCCATACCCAACAACAACTACGTCATTCAATGAACTGATCTGTGCATTTTTTAGAATAACAGTTAAATTTGTTCGATTTTTAACCGCTATCTTCTGGCTTTCAAATCCTATTGATGTGAAACTTAGTGATGATGAAGGTGATACAGAAATATCAAATATGCCATTAGAATCGGTTATTGTACCCTCTTTAGTGCCGATTAACAAAACAGAGACATTGGCAAGCGGTGTTCCCTCTTCATTTGTTACTTTTCCTTTCAACTCCACCTTATTTTGCGCAATAACGGAGGTTGAAATAAGAAAAGATGAAACTAAGAGAAGACATATGAACCTTGATACAGGTCTTGATTTTCTATTTTCCATTTTAGGAAAAATAAAATTGAAATTCATATAACAAATGATTTTAAAGTTTGTAAACAAATACCATTGCAAGATTGACCCTCGATATTCAAAATTTCGTTACGACTCCGTCGTTTTTTTAATGTTCGCATTTGACTTGATTTTATATTTTAGTGGCTAATAGACAATCTTTGATTTAACCGTTATTATAGATTTTATAAATGATTTCCATAATACACGATTCACACACAATTGTTAGTGCAAATTAACAACCCACCCCGACAAAAGAAGGGGGGAAATTGATAAAAAAGAGGGGGTATTTTCATTATTTTTTAACAGTAGTTCTCTAGAGTCGACATATTATTCTTTTAGATGGAGAAGTATAAATTAGACATTTAGAAAATTATAGAATTGCTGCCTATTTGCTTCAGTTGATTAATTTACACCAAAGTGATTTATCATTCGGGCAAAGACGACGCAATAGAAAAAAACGCACTTGGATGATACATTATTATGGCGCTTTAGCGGGTTACAATAAATATAATAACGCTTAATCAATATTTTCAAAAATTTAAGACATCGAGAATTAGGCAATATTTCTATGCTTTGTTATCTCCACCACAATTAACCAAAAACAGCAGGAGGGCGTCTAAAACCTTAGACGCCCTCCTGCTGTTGAAAAACATAATTAATAAAAGCTTGTCAAACGTTCATCTGTTTGGGGTATTCGTTCCCCAGGCGATATATAATGATGATACGCGTAATAATTGGCCAATGCCAAAACTCTTTTTAAGCACTTTACAATATTTATAAATCAATCTTAATTCTGTATAAGCTTGATATATTCGATAACAAAATAGTTTCCAGGATTACCATTCCCTACTAAATTGCCCAAAAATCCGATGGATACAATCTGCGGACTAGCCAATGTAAAAGAGAAACTTCTTACCTCATCTAAATTGGGAGATGTTTTACCAACCGGCGCTCCATTATACAATAATGTGTAGCCCAAGGAACTGGAAATATTTATGAGAGAAGGTATTCCGCTATTGCCTGCTGCCACTATACAATAAACTGAAGAATTAGATTGAATCTCGGAATAATAGTGGAATGTAATAGTATAATTGCCAGCCGGTAACGGAAGATTAGTCGGTTGATATATTTTCCCATCTGTCACAGGTGTATTACCCCAGGTCTCCCAATTTATCATTCCAGCACTTCCCCACCGTGAATCCGAAGTATATCCACCATTCACACCACCATCTTTATTCATTGCTGCTGCATTGGTAATCCATGGTGCGGCTAATACACCCCATCTACCATCAAAGGAGGCATGTTGAAAATTTGGACCAGTATTAGACAAATATAATTTTGTTACATCTGCCTTTACTGTATGTGATTGAAAAGAAGTAGAAAAAGTATCTATTGAATTTGGTGCAGGCAAATAGGCCGTTTTATAACTAAATGGACTACCTAATTTATAAGCAGGCAATTCCGTCGTTTGTCCGGTAATCTTGGCATTAATTAAAGTATCATGAATCACATCATTGCTGTCCGGATAAGTAATTTCCATGTTTAAAACACCCGCTGCACTATTTACATCTGCCCAAGATATTAGTGCCGATCCATCTTCTTGCATGGAGGCGTCTTCAATTCCTCTATTCACAATTGAACTTTGATATAAGTCGCCAAAAACGCTAGCCGTTTCATAGACTCCAATAGAACTGTTACCTGCTATGTCGTAAGTCTTTATTTCAAAACTCATTTGCCCTTCGGGTAAATTGCTTATGATAATTTTTGCTGTATCTACTCCTGAAGTTCGCTTAACTGACGCCTCAGTGGAATCTTGCCATCCATTCCAAAAAACTCTATATTTTACAATATTAGGATCAGAAGTAAATAGTCCGGTAATCATTACTCTGTTCCTTCCAGATAAGACATGCACCGAATCCATTTTGCCGGTGTATATTATAGATCCATTAGACATATATTCTTTACGATAATCATCAATTTTAGAACAGGCTGACAAAATGCATGTCAGAAGAACAGTAATATAAACTGTCTTATATTTATTAAATTTCATTAATGCTTAAATTTAGTAGTTAATAAAAGGTTTCTTCAATCCTCGCCGTTTCCGCCAACTAATTTCCCCATAATGTGAACTCTGCTATAGTGAGAAAATATGACCCCTGCCAATTGGATAAGCTGCGGATTCTTATGTACCGATAAGCACCTAAACCTGTTGGAAAATCAAATTGCCAACCAGTATATGCGGCAGTTTGATCCGCTGCCGTTTCTGTTTGGTAGGGAGATCCCGAAGGCTTTATCACATGGAATGTTCCCAATTTAGTCCAGGTCGGATCTGATAAGATATCGGGTTCTGGATTAGACAAATCGGGAGAATTGGATCCCCATATTTCGAAGTCTTTAGGGTTACCTCTTACATAATAATTGTTTCCGACCTCCAAATAGGGGTTCACCTGGAAACGGCTAAATGTATGTTGACTACCGAGGTCAATAGTTGCCGTTTGTGGTCCTGTGGCAGCTTCAACAGTAAAATAAGTATGCGGCCAGCCTGGATGGCTATCGCCATCCCACATATAATATTCGTAGCACCAGCCGCCATTGTTTAATATTTGTGCATCGTTAGGTAGCGTTAATGTGTTCCATTTTGATTTGTCGAGCATTTGTTCAAATACCGGCGTCATTGTTTGAAACAAAGTATCAGAATAATGATTCCATTGATCCCTTATCGTAAATGCATATTTACGAAGAACTGAGGGTTGATTATGTATTGTCGCTGAAATCACTGAGTCATTACTGTATACATTATCCATTCCTACTGTTTGCACCCAGGTGCCATTGCCCGAAGTGTCTACCATTGACACAATCGCTAGATTATCATTGGTAGGATTGACACAATTTATGGTAAAGCCACCGAAGGTCGTTTGTATCTTTAAAGACTTCCTAGAAAGAATAAAACCAGGAGTCAATGGATGAACTGTAACCTCAACCGAAGCCGATGCAATACCACTTGAATTTATGGAAACCAATTTTACAATATGTGCTAATGTATCTCCAAAGCCATTTAACGTTAAGGTATTTGTATAACGAGATGCCGTTGCTTCAGTAATAACTCCCGGAGAAGTTTCATAATCGGCCTTAATATAAGAAAGATCCTGATTTTTGGGCAGCGTGTAGGTAAGGACTGCCTTACCGTTCTGATTCGACACTTTTATATTTGTAACTACATCTGGTGCTTGGTTATTTGTAACCACTGGCTTATTTAGCGTTTTTTGTGTACAGTTGCTAAACATTAATCCAAAGCACAGTAAGGAGATATAGTTTATTAATTTCTGTTTTTTCATATTATTTTTTTACAATATCAATAATTTCAAGTATTACCAATTGGGATTCTGAACAAGATTAGGATCATTTAATAAATCATTGCCTTCAATGGGGAATAGGTAATCTCTTGGAGCTACAAAATGTCTAGTATAATAGGTCAACTGGCGGTAGTATAAATCAGGAGTTCGACCGGTTCTATCCCAACCTGTAATATTGCCAGTGAGCTCGGTAGCTGCACGCTTCCACCTTAATAAATCCCAATAACGATCGCCTTCAAAGCAAAGTTCTATACTTCTTTCTCGTTGAATAATCGAGCGCATTCCGCTTTGAGTTTTATATTTTCCTGGATTGGTACTATAATTATCCCAAGAATACTGAACTGTATTTAGTCCGGCTCGAGCTCTAACAAGGTTTATATATTTATAGACATCGGCTGTGGGTGTTGGATTAGCTTCATTTAGCGCCTCCGCATACAATAGATACAAACCTGCTAACCTCATTTCAGGGTAAGGATAAGGAGGAAAAGTGCCGGTATTCCAATCCATATGCCAGTTAACTATTTTTTTCATGAAATAACCGCAAATGGGGACGGGTGAGTTCTGGCCAAATTCTCCAGCACGCGAAAAGAGATAAAAAGTATTCTCGTCTGTCTTTGAGGGACTATTTGCCATGTACCAAATAGATCGGTCGAAGCCTAAGTCAGCATAAAAACGAGGCTCTCTATCAAAATTTAATCTGGCGGTGATTTCTCCTTCTTTTATATTAAAACGTTCATCATGTGTGGCCACTCTTAATTCTGAAATATTGGAAAAATTAAGCGTTTTATCTTCATCAATTGGCACACCGTTTTTAGTATAAAACATTTCAGCACATTTGATCGTAGGTCCCATTGCTGCTGAACCATAAGTAATACCACCGTTTGCAATAAAAGTGCGATCAAAAGGAGCAGCGCCCATTCTTTGAAAGAACGAATTAAAACCTCCGACATTATTTGTGGTCAATCCCCAAATAAGCTCACTATTCCATGGTTCACTCATAGAATTTCGAATGCTCATTTGGGTCATTGTCGTGTCGGATAGTGCATAAGTTTGCTGTGGGAAAACATACAAAGAAATTCCTTGTGCGGCGCACAAATCAATTGCAGCTTTGCAGGCTGCAGCTGCTCTTTGCCATTTTGTAACGCTATAAGTAGCGTTGAAAAGAAGCGTCCCGTCTTTATCTTTGAAAGCATTATAATCTGAATTGCCATTAAACAGAGGGCTAGCCGCAGTAACTAATAATTTCGCCTTAAGGCTTAATGCAATAGGCTTCGTTATACGTCCAAGTTCAGATGCAGTATTTGTGATAGAAGCGGGTAAATTTACGGCTGCCGAATCTAATAAGTTAGAAATATAATTTACCACACTGTCAACTGGTTGCCTTTTTACTTGAGTTTCGGCCAAAGGTGCATTGATTGGTAAATTCTTATCAATAATCGGGATAGGCCCGTACGCTCGAAATAATATAAAATGGTAAAATGCTTTAAGAAATTGTGCTTCAGCGATCCATCTAATTCTAGTATCTATATCAAGATCGGGAATTTTAGATCTATCGCTAACATTTTCAATAAATATATTGCAATCTCTTATAGCTTTGAAATTCGCATTAGCATCTCTTGTACCATCCCAATAATTTGCTATTGGGTTCGATGTGTTTTGACCGCCTCTAGGTAGTTCTACCACATTTGTAACCCGCATATTAATCGCGTTGTCTTCAATCCATACTTCGTCTCCGTTAGTGAGTCCAACGTTGTAGGTAGGGTCAACATCGATAGGCATATAGGAGTAACAAGTCATTAAATATTTCTCAGCCTCTACCTTTGAAGTAAACGCGTTGTCAATAGTCGCTATGTTATCGGGGACAACATTTAGAAAAGATTTTTTACAGGATGCGCAACAAAACACAAATAAAACCATTAAAGCAATTTGTTTTGCACCGTCCATCAGATTTCGGCGGCTTCTGGTTTTTTTTATTTTGTAATTATGTATTTTATATTTCATAATAATATATTTAATTTTTAAACTTAGAATCCTATTTGAATACCAATATTTGCTACTTTTTGAATGGGATAACCGAGTCCAGAACCACCCATTTCCGGATCCCACAATTTAAATGCACTAAAGGTTAATAGATTAGTACCATTTAAATATATGCGACTACTTGTTAAGTGAAACTTCTTTAAAATTTTGGAAGGGACGTTATATCCTAGTTCAGCCGACTTCAATCTCATAAAGGCCCCATTTCTTAACCACCAAGAAGAAGATTGATCATTATTATCAGAAAAAGTGCTATTAAGCCGCGGCCAAAAAGCATACGGATTTCTATTATTATCTGACCAATGATCTTGGGAAACGATCTGAAGTAATCCATTTTGATTGGCAAAAGGTGTAATATTAGCAGGATTAATCATAAAAGAAGTTCGCCCTACTCCTTGAAAAAATGCGCTTATATCAAAGTTTTTATATCCAACTGAAAATCCAAATCCATATAATATTTCAGGCACAGTTGGCTGACCTAGTGGAACATAATCATCCGTGGTAATTTTGCCGTCGTTATTTATATCTCTATATTTAATATCTCCGGCCAATATATTTCCAAACTGAGTTGGAGAATTGCTTACTTCAATGTCATCTGTAAAGAGTTTTTCAGCTACGAGTCCATACATTTGGTTCATTGAATGTCCCACTTTTGACAGATTCGCGTCTGCGGTAGAATAGTCTGGTTCTTCATTTACCAATACTTTGCTCCTTGCATAAGTAAATGTACCACGGGCTTGAATCCAAAAAGAGTTGCCGAACGTTTTATTATAATCAAGTGCAATATCAATTCCTTCGCTAGACGCCTTGCCCGTATTGGAAGATATAGCAGTTTGTAAGCCCATAGTTGTCGGAATCGTACTTCTAGTCATTAATATATCACTTCGATATTGTCTATAAGCATCTACCGTTAGTTTTAGGTCATGTAAGAATGTCGCATCTAAACCGATATTGGTTTGTCTGGATTGTTCCCAAGTGATATCTGGATTTGCATACCGATTTATATATACCGTAGGCCGACTATAAGTAAAATTCGTACCAAAATTACCCACGGATGTTCCATCTAAACCAACTTGAGACAAGTAAAAAAACCTATCATTATCATTCCCAATTTGATCATTCCCTACCAGACCATAAGTAAATCTAAATTTAAGTTGATTAACTACTTTTAGTATTGGTTTGAAAAATTGCTCATTAGAGACAACCCAACCGCCACCTATTGAAGGGAAAAAACCAAAGCGATGATTGGCCGCAAACCTTTCCGAACCATTGTATCCAAAATCATATTCAATCAAATATCTATTATCGTAACCATAAGTAAATCTTCCTGAAACTCCCTCATTTCTAGAAGGTAACGATAATTGTAATGAGGGCGCATTTCCCGTAAGATAGTTTCTTACTGTACCAATCAACATCGCTCCAAAAGCATGTTTCTCATTAAATACTCTTGAATAATTAACAGCAGCTTCAGTATATATTGTGGTGTTTACTACATTAGAGCCTGGTAAATAAGTGAGGTATTCGGTAGGCACAGGAAAAGGATTTCCAGCGCTACCATCATTGATTAAGGATATGCCATTTAATTCTCCATTTACAATATTTCCACTATAATAATACGGGCTAACCTGCCGGGATACCGAGAAATAAGCATATCGTGTTGTGTAAGACATTATTCTAGCGGATAATCCCCTTGTAATCATATTTAAATCTTGGTTCAAGCTTAATTGGGCAGTCATAGTACTCGTATTATAGCTTTGAAATCCTGATAAAGATTGCGCATATGGATTGTTGTATAATGAATTTGTGGTACCGGTCATAATAGCATTCCCAAATAAAGGATGATGAACATATGGTAATAAATCAGATGGATAAACGGCAGGGAAAGCCACTGGGTTGCTCCATAAAGCACTATTATAAACACTTGTTCCTCCACCAATTGGTCCGTTATAGCCATCAAATTGTCCTTTTAAACTGACAAGTGCCGTCGTTGATTTAGTAAGTTTTAACGTAACATTGGATAGGATTGAATAAGATTGGAGTTTGATATTATTATTAAAGCCATTCAAAGAATTTTCTTTTAAGTTCCCATTATCCATATTATATGTCATCGCCAAATAATATTTTGCTTTCTCGCTTCCCCCGCTAATATTTAAATTAGTTCTTAAATTGTTGGTAGAGTTCTTTATTAGTTCCTTTATCCAATCATTATTGGGGTATAACAAAGGATCGTCTCCTTTGATTGTATGATCAATCTTCGTTTGTAGATAGGGCAATGGGCTTAAAGGGCTTCTGGTCAATACGGACTCATTGGC